>JANPKV010000114.1:0-17263 GCA_031426185.1 Rhodobacterales bacterium
GTCGGCGATTTCCGACGGCGGGACCCATTCGCCCATCGGCAGCGTCGCGGTGACCGCCGCCTCGCCGCCGGTCAGGGCGGCGCTGTCCACCGACATCTGCGTGCGCACCACGCCGGGGGCGATGACATAGGCAAGAATGCCATCCTTGGCATGGGCGCGGGCCACGGTCTTGGTCGCGGCGGAAATCGCGGCTTTGGAGGCGGCATAGGCAATCGCCCCGGGGTTGGACGTGCCCCGCGTCGTGACCCAGGACCCGATGCCGATGATGGCTCCGGCGCGTTGGCCGTCCAGCCAATGGCGCACCGCATGGCGCAACAGGCGGGCGGGGGCATGGGTGTTGATCGCCATGGCCTCGGCCCAGACGCGGTCCCAATCCTCGATCGGATCGGCGATGCCGCCGGTCTGGCGCATGATGCCTGCGTTGTTGACCAGCACGTCGATCCGCCCGGCACGCGCCACGGCCGCCTGCCAGAACGCATCGACCGCACCCATGTCCGCGAAATCGGCCTGGATCAGGTAGGCGCGGTCGGGGGCAGCCGCCACGGCGGCCTCGGCCCCTGCCCGGTCGCCTCCGTAATGCGCGATCACTGTCGCGCCCGCAGCCAGCATCGCCTGCGCGGTGGCGGCCCCGATGCCCTTGGACGCACCGGTCACGATGACGGTCTTTCCGGTGAGGTCGGTCATCTTCAGCCCTCCTTGCGGGTCACGAACGGCGTTCCGCGCAATGCCGGGTTGGCGCGGGCATAGGCGGCCGGCATCGACAGGTCTTCGCCAAGCGCCACCGCAGCCTTCCAGGCCCAACGCGGATCCCACAGCATGCCGCGTGCGAGGGCAATCATGTCGGCCTGACCCGAGCGCAGGATCGTTTCAGCCTGCAATGGCTCGGTGATCTGGCCCACGGCCATCGTCGGCACCCCCGCCTCGTGCCGGATCGCATCGGCGAAATCGACCTGATAGCCCGGGCCGGGAACGATGGCTTGCCGCTGATCCAGCCCGCCGCTGGACACGTGGATCATGTCGCAACCCAGATCGCGCAGGCGCTGCGCAAAGGTCACCGCCTGCGGCAGGTCCCAGCCGCCGTCGATCCAGTCGGTCGCGGACAGACGCACGATGACCGGGCGGTCAGCAGGAAAGGCCGCGCGGATGGCCGAGAACACCTCCAGCGGAAAGCGCATCCGGTTTTCCAGCGATCCGCCATAGTCATCGGTGCGCTGGTTGCTCAGCGGCGACAGGAACTGATGCAAGAGATAACCATGGGCGGCGTGTACCTCGATCAGGTCGACGCCGATGCGGGCGGCGCGCGTTGCGGCTTGGGCAAATGCGGCCGTGACGCGGTCCATGCCGGCGCGGTCCAGCGCCACCGGTGCGGCCCAGCCCTTCAGAAAAGGGATCTCCGAGGCGGAGTCCGTCCGCCAGCCCCCTGCGCCCACCTCGCCGCCCCCTTCCCACGGAGGCAGGGTACTGGCCTTGCGACCGGCATGGGCAAGCTGAATGCCGAAACAACTGTTGCCGACCGAGCGGACAAAACGGAAAATGCGCTCAAACCCTTCTTCGCAGGCGTCGGAGTACAGTCCGGTGCAGGCGGGCGTGATGCGGCCCTGCGGCTCGACCCCGGTGGCCTCGGCGATGATCAGGCCGGGGCCGGATTGGGCAAAGCTGCCGAGATGGACAAGGTGCCAGTCGTTGGGCACGCCGTCCTGTGCGGAATATTGGCACATCGGCGCGACCGCGATGCGGTTCGGCACGGTCAGGCCGCGCAGGGTAATGGGAGAAAACAGGCGGCTGGCCATCGGGCTTCCTTGATCAGAGAGCAGATTTCGGGTTGATCGTCAAAAGGCGTGCGTTATAGTAACTTTTGTTCGAGAAGTGAACATATTGGGCAATTTCTGACAAGCGAAAAGGACCACGCGCATGCGCCAGATGACCGTCGCGGCCAGCACCTTCCCGTTTCTCTATTCGCATAGCGGGCTTGATGCGCTGAAGCATCTGCGTGCTCTTGGATATGATCGATTCGAAATGATGATCTTTCCGCCGCATTGCTGGCCGCGCGAGCTGACGGGGACGCAGCGGCGCGACTATGCAAAGTGGCTTGACGGTGAAGGCGGGGCGCTGACCTCGTTCTGCTATCCGCTTTTGGACAACAACCCGAACGGCGTCGATGCGCTGATGCGCCAGTACACGCTGGACCGCTACCGCGAGGCCATCGACATGGCGGCGGAATGGAAGTGCCCCTATGTGGTGTGCATTCCGGGCCCCGTGAACAGCCTGATCAATCCGCCGGTGGAATGGATGCTCGACTGGTTTGTCGAGGGCATGAAGCAGCTGGTCGATCATGCCAGTGGCACCGGTGTGGAACTGCTGTTGGAAAACGTGCCGTTCACGTTCCTGCCCAGCGCGCGGGACATGAAGGACACGGCCGCGCTGATCGATCCGTCGGTCGGGGTAAACTTTGACATCTGCAATTCTGCCTACATCAAAGAGGACCCGGCGGCTGCGATCCGGATGCTGGGGCCGTTGGTCAAGAACGTCCACATTTCGGATTCGGGCTACGGCGATTTCAAGCATGAACGCCTGGGCACCGGCATCGTCCAGCCGGGGCCTGCGGCGCAGGCACTGGCCGATATCGGGTACAAGGGTGCGACGGTGCTGGAGATCATCACCGACGCGTTGGCGCCCGGCGTGGACCCTGACGGCGACATTCGCGAAAGCCATGCCATCCTGGCGCAACACGGCTGGAAGCCGCTGGGCTAGGCCAGACCGGCCTCGACCGGCACCACGATTCCGGTGATCCCGGCCGATGCGTCCGATGCAAGCCAATGCGCTGCCGCCGCGACCTGTTCGGGCGTGACCATTTTGCGCAGCGCGGTATCAGCTGCCAAACTTGCCAAGGCCTGTTCCGGCGCGGGCCCGCCCTTGGCATGACGTGTCTCCAGACGGTCCAGCAGGGCCTGCGTGGCGATGGCGCCCGGCGCCAGCGCGTTGACGCGTGTGCCTGCGGGCCCAAGTTCCAGCGCGGCCGCCCGCATCACCCCGACCACGGCATGCTTTGACGCGGTGTAGAGCATCTGCTGGGGATGCGCGCGGTAGCCGTTGATCGAAGCCATCAGGACCGCACTTCCCCTGCCCGACCGACCAAGGGCCGCGGCAAATGCCCCCAGCGTCGCCGCCGCCCCCCAGACATTGACCGCCATGACCCGCGCCCATTCCGCAGCGTCCAGATCCGCGACCCCGCGCCACGGCGGCACCAGACCGGCATTGGCGATCACGATGTCGACCGTGCCCATGACGTCCGCCAGCCCTCGCAGCGCCGTCTGGCAGTCGGGTGTGCCAAGATCGGCGGCAAAGGTGGTCCATCCGCCGGGCAGATCGGCGCCCGCCAGCGTCTGTGGCAGATCAACCACCGTCACCGCGGCCCCGGCCTCGGCAAGTCGGGTGGCGATGGCCCGGCCAAGGCCGGAACTGCCGCCGGTGACAATTGCCTTGCGCCCTGCCAAGTCATGTCCAACAGTCATGTTGCGCGGTTCCTTCAATGTGGATATTCCAGAGCCATGATCGCACAATTGTGCGTTATGTGAACTATCGCAAGCAAAACGTCGGGGCCGGGGATGCAAGGCAGGCAGGTTGTAGTGATCCTCGGGGCCGGGTCGATCGGCCTGTCGTTCGCGGCGGTGTTTTCGGATGCCGGTTTTGCGGTGACACTCGCCGAACCCGACGCGACGCGGCGCGACGCGGCCTTGGCGGGGATTTCCGCGCAGCATCAGGCAATCGCGCTGGCCGGACTGACCCAAGCCAAGGCAGGCCCGGTGACGGTGCTGCCAGATGCGGCCATGTCACTTGCCGGGGCCGCGCTGGTGATCGAGGCGGGGCCAGAAAATCTGGACATCAAACGCGCCATTTTCGCAGGTCTGCTGTCGGGGTGCGAACCCGATGCGGTGATCACCACCGCATCCTCGGCCATTCCGATGTCGCAGATCCTGCCCGACCGGGGCGATCAGGCGCGGTGTCTGGTGGCCCACCCGGTCAACCCGCCGGCCGTGCTGCGTCTGATCGAACTGGTGCCCGCGCCGGCGACCTTGGAGGCAACAACGCTCCGGGCGGCTGCGATGTTCGCGACCGCAGGATTTACCCCGATCACGCTGGGCCACGAGATCGAGGGTTTCGTGCTGAACCGCCTGCAGGGCGCGGTCCTGCGCGAGGCGTACCGGCTGGTGGCCGAAGGCGTGACCGACAGTGCCGGGGTGGACGCCGTGATGCGGCTGGGGCTTGGCCCGCGCTGGGCCCTGTCCGGACCCTTCGAGACGGCTGAACTGAACACGCCCGGCGGCATCCGCGCTCATGCGGCCCGGATGGGCCCCGCGTATCGGCGCATGGGCGCAGCACGGGGCGAGGTGGCGGTGGACTGGCCAGAGGAACTGGTTAGCCGGGTGGACGCAGAACGGCGACGCATTACCTCGTTGCAGGACTTGCCCGCCCGGGTGGAGTGGCGCGCGCGGGCGGTGGCGCATCTGGTCGCGCTTCGAAACAGGCTGGCACGGGGGAACGAGGATGTCTGACGGCTTTGGCCTGACCTTTGACGGGCGTCCCGTCAGCGCAAGACCGGGACAGTCGCTTGCCGCCGCCCTGACCGACGCGGGGCAGCGCAAGTTGCGCCAGACCGCCTCGGGCGCGAGCCGGGGCATGTTCTGCGGCATCGGGGTGTGCCAGGATTGTCTGGTGACGGTGGACGGCGTGCCCAACCGCCGGTCGTGCATGACATTGGCAGAACCGGGCCAGCGAGTGCAGACGCAGGTGGCATTCGCACCCCTGTCCGACGCGGTTCCCCCGGCCCCGGCCGCGCGCCACATCGCGCCCGATGTGCTGGTGATCGGCGGCGGGGCCGGTGGTCTGAACGCCGCGATTGCCGCTGCGGGTGCTGGTGCAAGCGTCGTGGTGCTGGACGAACGCAAGGTGCCGGGCGGGCAGTATTTCAAACAGGCATCGGGCGACGCGGCGGTGCTTGACGAACAACAGGCCGAGGGGGCTGCCCTGGTGGCGCGGGCGCGTGCCTCGGGGGCGGAAATCATCGGCGGCGTAGAGATCTGGGGCGCTTTTGACGGGCCGCTGCTGATGGCGGAGCATCAGGGCGCCGCGTTGATCGCACGGCCGGGCAAGGTGATCGTGGCCACCGGTGCCTACGAACGCCCCCGGATGGTGCCGGGCTGGACGCTGCCGGGCGTGATGACGACGGGGGCGGCACAGACGCTGTGGCGCAGCTATCGGAGCCTGCCGGGAAAGCGGGTGGCCGTGTGCGGGTCGGGGCCGCTGAACCTTCAGGTGGCGCTGGAACTGGCGCGAGCAGGGGCCGAGGTCGTGATGGTGGCCGAAACCGCCCCTGCCCCGTGGCGGCACCCGGGCGACGCGCTGGCGCTGCTCAGGGCGGGACCGAAACTGGCGGCCAAGGGTGCGCGATTTGTGCTTGGGTTGCTTCGGCGCGGCGTGCCGGTGCGGCATCAGACGGATCTGGTGCGGATCGACGCTGACGGGTCAGCTTTATGCGCGACGTTTCGGGATAAGGCGGGCCGCCAGACGCAAGTCACGGTGGACGCGTTGTGCATGAATGACGGCTTCGAGCCGCAAAACGAGATTCTGCGATTGTTCGGGGCGGCGATGACATTTGACCCCGCGTTTGGCCATCTGCGCTGCACGCGTGACGCATCCATGCTTACCAGCGTGTCCGGCATCTACGCGGTCGGCGATTGCGCCGGTCTGGGCGGTGCGCCTGCCGCTGCGGTCGAGGGGCGGATTGCGGGTCTGACGGCGGCGGGGGCGCCGGTGCCTGCGCGATTGCAGCAAGATCTGGCAGCGCATCGGCGGTTTCAACAAACACTCTGGGCCATGCACTCGCCTGCCCCCCGTGCGCTAGACGATGCGCCGGACGAGACGATCATCTGCCGCTGCGAAGAGATAACGCTGGGACAGGTGCGTGCCGGTCTGGCCGACCAGCCTGCCCATGCGGGCACGCTGAAACGCGCCACGCGGCTGGGCATGGGGCGCTGTCAGGGCCGCTACTGCGCGGCCGTCGCTGCACGTCTGGTGGCCGGTGTCACGGGTGCGCCGATTACCGACCACAGCCATTTTGCCCCGCGCGTGCCGATCAAGCCTGTCACAATCGCCGCCATCCTTGCCGCGCAGGAGGCGCTGGATGGCCCTGCCTGATATTGCCGTGATCGGCGGGGGCGTGACGGGACTTTGCGCCGCCATCGCCGCCGCCGAGGCAGGCGCGCGTGTGACCATCATCGATTCGGGACAGAATGCGGGGTCGAACGCCAATGCAGGCAGTCTGCATGTGCAACTGCAAAGCCGTTTCATCCGCCTTTATCCCGAACAGGCCCCCAACGTGGAGGCTTCGCTGCCGCTCTACCTGCAGGCGGTTCGGGAATGGGAGCGGCTGGATGCCGAACACGGACCGTTCGAGCTGGTGCGCAAAGGCGGGCTGATGCTGGCCGAGGGCGAGGATCAGCTGCGCTTTCTGGAGCAGAAGGCCCGACGCGAGGCAAAGTTCGGGCTTGATGTCGAAATCCTGGATCGTGCGGCGCTGGACCGGATCGCGCCGTGGCTCGGGCCGCAGATCGTGGGGGCCGAGTTGTGCCGCGACGAGGGCAAGCTGAACCCGCTGGTCGCCAACGCCCGACTGCGCGCCCATGCGCAAGGCTTGGGGGTGGACTTTGTGACCGACCGGATCACGCGGCTGGACCCCGGCCCGCCTGCCCGCGCCATCGGGGCGGCAGCGCACGCGGCCGGGCGCATCATCGTAGCGGCAGCGTGGGGGGCGGGTGGGGTGCTTGACGGGTTGGGCCTCACCCTGCCATCGCGCGCCGAGCCCTTGCACATGAACATCACCGAACCGGGGGCTGCGATGATCAGCCACCTGATCCAGCATGCCGAACGCTCGATCACCCTCAAGCAGTTCGGATCTGGGCAGATCGTGATTGGCGGGGGGTGGCCTGCGTCCTCGCGCGGCGACGATTCGGTCCCTGGAGTTCTGGCCAGTTCGATGCTGGGAAATGTCGCGCTGGCGGCGTCGCTGGTGCCCGCTATCGCCGGGCTGCGGGTGCTGCGCACCTGGGCCGGGATGAACACCACCGTCGATGGCAAAAGCGTGCTGGGGCCGGTGCCGGGGATGGCCAACATCATCGTCGCGGTGCCGGGCGATGCCGGCTACACGCTTGGCCCCCTTGTCGGGCGGGTGGCGGCGGCGCTGGCACTGGATCTGGCCCCGGCCACCGACCCTGCCCCGTACAGTCCGGCGCGGTTCAGCGTTTGAGCGCCTGCGAGATGCTGGCGGCGGTCTCCAGCAGGCGCGGCAGGACATGGCTTTCCATATCCGCAAGCGTCATCCGCACAGTCGGCACACCGACATTGATCGCCCCGACCAGCCCACCTGCCGAGTTGCGCAGCGGCACGGCAATCGACATCAGCCCGATTTCCAGTTCCTGATCGACCAGCGACCAGCCCTTGGCGCGCACATCTTCGAGGATGTCGCGGAACTCCGCCTTGTCGGTGACGGTCCGTTCGGTCAGCTTGGTCAGCGGAATGTTCTGCAGGATGCCCGGCCAGGCCTCATAGGGCTGTGCCGCCAGCAGGACGCGCCCCGTGGCGGTGCCATGCGCCGGAAAACGCGCGCCCACCGTGATGCCGACGCTGATCACCCGATGGTACTGTGCGCCACTGACATAAACGACATCGAACTTGTCGAGGACCGCCGCGGAACAGGATTCGCGAAGCATTTCGGACAAATGATCGATGAAGGGCCGGGCGATGTCCCAGGCACCCTTGGACGACAGTACGGAATAGCCGAGTTCAAGCACCTGCGGCGTCAGGTCGAACAACTTGCCATCCGCGACCGCATAGCCTTCGTGCACCAGCGTCAGCAGGATGCGGCGGGCTCCGGCGCGGGTGTTGTCGGTTTCAGCGGCGACCTCGGACAGGGTCATCTTGCGGCGGGTGCGGTTGAAGGCCCGCAGCACCTCAAGCCCGCGGGCCAGCGAGCTGACATGATCGCGCGGGTTCATGCCGCTGCCTTCGGCTTCGTCCGAAAAAGCCAGGGACGCCGTCATCAGCCCGGTCCGCTGCGCAGCCTTTGGCGGCGTGGTTTCGGTCTTTGCCGGTTGGTCCTGGATCATCTTGTCTGTCATGGCCTTCTCCGCACCGAACGTGTCGCTGGGCGTCGCGTGCTATGCCGTATCTACCAAAGATTGCAAGTCTGTTTGTCCGGATACCGTCAAGAAGCAAAATCTCCGCTTGCCAGAAAGCAGGTGATGGGTGTTATCTATCGCACAGGAGTGCGCTATGTGAACACCTTTAAGCGATGGGGAGATGCGAAAGTGACGAAAACATCATCAGTCCTGAGTGGAGTTACCCGGCGATCTGCGCTGAAGGGCATCGCAGGGTCTGCCTTGGCGGCAACGCTGCCCGCCCGGGTCTTTGCGCAAAGTGACGTGACCTTGCGGTGGTGGTCCCCCCAGGGCGCCCCAGCGCAGGTCGAGGCCTACCAGTTCCAGACCGCCGCCTTCGAGGCCCTGAATCCCGGGATCAAGGTCGTGTTCGAGACGACCTCTGACGAAGGCTATGCCCCGCAGCTGGCGGCGGCATTCTCATCCGGCGAAGTGCCTGACATTGTCACGCATCTGCCATCCTTCTCGGCGCAAAGCTACTATGCCAACGGCCTGTTGGAGCCCTTCGACGACGTGATCGCCGCGATTGGCGCCGATGATTTCTATCCGGGCGCGAACGACGTCTTCAAGGCGGCGGACGGCAAGTATTGCGGCACCGGCATCGGCAACTCGGCCGCCAACATGCTGTGGGTCCGCAAGGATCTGATGGCCGAGGCCGGCATCGACAAGATCCCGGAAACCTGGGACGAGCTGCGCGCGGCATGTACCGCGATGCAGAAGGGCGGCATCTTCGGCGCGCCGCTGCCCTACGGGCAGAACTCGATGACGTCGCTGGTGTTCATCGGCTTCATCCACCAGGCGGGGGGCCAGGTCTTCACCCCCGATCTGCAGGTCGCCATCGACAGCCAGGAAACCCGCAACGCGCTGGAAATGTACCGCGCCATGCGCGAGCTGTGTCCACCCGGCGCGACCAACTACAGCTGGGGCGAAAGCCTGACCGCCTTTGTCAGCGGTGCCACGGCGACGGGCCTCTACACCGGCCGCGTTCTGGCCAATGTCCGCGACCAGAACCCCGGCATCGCCGATCACATCACCTGCGTCACCTATCCGCGCATCTCGACCGATGTGGCGCCTTGGACGTTCAACGACTTCCCGTCGGTATTCATCCCAGCGCAGTCCAAGTCCAAGGATGCGGCAAAGCTGTTCGCGGCCTTCCTGTTCAACCCCGAAGGCTACATCAAGCAACTGCACGCAGCCCCCGGCCACGTCCTGCCGGTGCTGCAGTCGATCAGCGCGAACCCGCTTTATCTTGAGAACGACATCATCAAGAAATACAGCCCCGAGGTCGACCTCATGTCGGCAGCGGCGGCGGGGGGCTTCAACCTTGGCTACGAATCCGCGGCGCACAAGTCCAATGACAAGGGCGGCGAGGTCGTGGGCTCCAACGCCATCGCCAATCTGGTGCAGCGTGTCGTCCTGAACGGCGAGAATGTGGACACCGTGCTTGGTGAAACCGCTGCCGCCATCGAAGCGGTCATGAAGGCCTGACAGGCCATGTCGGCGGCGGGGACCTGGTTCCCGCCGCTGCAATTGCAAGGTTCCCATGGCCCTCCCTTCCCAGACCACCCTCGAGCGGAAATACTCCCGGCTGGGCCTGATCCTGATCGCGCCCACGGTCTTGGTGTTCTGCGCGGTCATCGTCTATCCGCTGGTTTCGGCCATCTATCTGAGCGTGTTCAGCATCTTCACCCCGACGCTGGAGGGGACCTTCGTCGGGCTGGACAATTATCGTGCGTTGCTGGCAAACGGCCAGTTCTGGAACGCGCTGGGCAATACGCTGATCTGGACGGCGGGAACGCTGACGCTGCAGATCCTGTTCGGGGTGGGGATGGCATTGGTGCTGCATCAGAACATCTGGTTCCGCAGCCTTGCCCGCAGTCTGATCCTGTTTCCCTATTTCATCTCGACCGTGGTGGCGGTGCTGGTGTGGAAATGGCTGTTCAACGACCTTTACGGCATCCTGAACCACATGATGATGGGGATAGGGCTGATCGACATGCCGATGGACTATCTGGGGTCCATGCCCAACGCGATGATCAGCGTGATCCTTGTCGGCGCCTGGAAATACTTTCCCTTTGTGGTGATCGCGGTGCTGGCGCGTCTGCAGACCATTCCCGAACCGCTATACGAGGCCGCGAGGATCGACGGGGCGGGACCGATCGCGAGGTTCTTTGACATCACGTTGCCGCAACTGCGCGATGTGCTGGTGGTGATCATCATGCTGCGCGCGATCTGGGACTTCAAGGAATTCGACCTGATCTTCCTCTTGACCGGCGGCGGTCCGGTCACGTCGACCCAGACCCTGCCGCTGCTGGTCTACAAGGAAGCATTCGCGCTGAACCAGATGGGCATGGCTGCGGCCTATGCCGTGGCGATGATGGCGATCATGCTGGTCTTCATGGTGATCTACATCCGCCGCACTCGCGAGGCGGGCGAATGATCCGCCGCGTGCTGTTCAACCTGATGGCCTGGGCGATGGTTCTGGTCGTCGCGTTCCCGCTGTTCTGGATGCTGGTCACATCGGTCAAGCCGCAGTCGGAACTGTTTCGCCGCCCGCCCACCATGCTGCCCGAAACCGTGACGTTCGAGCATTACTGGCGGTTGCTGGCCGATACCAATTTCCTGATCTACTTTCGCAACTCGGTGGTGCTGTCGGTATCGACCACGATCGTCGTGGTCACCATCGCCACGCTCGGCGCGTACAGCCTTGTGCGGTTCAGATACCGGGGCCGCGAGACCTTGGCGTTTCTGGTGCTGTTCACCTATCTGCTGCCATCGGTCGTGCTGATCATTCCTTTGTACCTGATGCTGGTCAGCCTTGGTCTGTCGAATACCATCGTCAGTCTGGTGATCGCCTATACCACCTTTGCGCTGCCCTATGCGCTGTGGCTGCTGCGGTCGTTCATGGCAGGCATACCGGCTGACCTTGAATCGGCGGCGCTGGTTGACGGGGCGTCGCGGATGGGGGCGTTTGTCGACGTGATCCTGCCTCAGCTTTTGCCGGGCATCATCTCGACCGCGCTGTTCACCTTCATCCTGTCCTGGAACGAATACCTTTATGCGTTGATCCTGGTGAATTCCGACGAGGCGCGCCCCTTGACCACCGGCGTGATGAACATGCTGATTTCATCGTTCAACATCGAATGGTCCCTGCTCATGGCGGCCTCGGTGATGATGAGCGTGCCGCTGATCATCGTCTTCGCCTTTCTGCAAAGCTATCTGACCCGGGGCTTCGGTGCCGGCGGCGTGAAGGGATAACGCATGGCCGATGTCGTCTTTTCGGATGTCTGCAAAAGCTTTGGCGCCTTCAACGCCCTGGACGGCCTGAATCTGGTGATCGAGCAGGGAGAGTTCGTGTCTCTGCTGGGCCCGTCGGGCTGCGGCAAGACGACGACCTTGCGGATGCTGGCGGGGCTGGAGTTTCCGACCAGCGGCGAAATCCGGATCGCCGACAAGGTGGTGAACGACCTGCCACCGGGTCAGCGTGACATTGCGATGGTGTTCCAGTCCTACGCGCTTTACCCGCATATGACGGTGGAAAAGAACATCACCTACCCGCTGAAAAAGCGTGGCGTCCCGCGCGACCAACAAGGCCCGATGGTGGCGCGCGTGGCCGAGATGCTGCAGTTGACGCCCTTGCTGCAACGCAAGCCAAAGCAGCTTTCGGGCGGCCAGCAGCAGCGCGTGGCACTGGGGCGGGCGCTGGTGCGCGACCCCAAGGTGTTCCTGCTGGACGAGCCGCTGTCAAACCTTGACGCCAAGCTGCGCGGACACATGCGGGCCGAGCTTGTGGAGCTGCATGCGCGTCTGGGGCGCACCATGGTGTATGTGACGCACGACCAGCTGGAGGCGATGACGATGTCGGACCGCATCGCCATCATGCTGGACGGGCGGCTGCAGCAGTTCGACGCGCCTCAGACCGTGTATCGCACCCCGGCCAACCGATTTGTCGCAGGGTTCATCGGCACGCCGTCAATGAACCTGATCGACGGCGAGATCTCGATGCAGGCCGGGCGCTGGGAGTTCGCAGCCCCCGGCCTTGCGCTGACCCTTGGCCCCTTGGACCAAGGGGTCATCCCGGGGCCTGCGTGCATCGGTGTGCGCCCCGAACATGTGACGCTGGGCACCGGCCCGCTGCAAGGCGTGGTGCAACTGGTGGAACAGACCGGGCATGAAAACATCGTCGTGGTCCGTCTGGGCGACGGCATCCGCCTGACCGGACGCGCGCCCGCCGCGCAGATCTGGCGCAGCGGCGAGTCGATCGCCGTCGGCATCGACGCCCTTGAAACGCATGTCTTCGGCCCCGGCCCTGCCGGACTTCGCCTGAACCGCCCCGGGCAGACCACAGGTCTGGCCAGCGACGCAAAACTCGTACAGCTCCCCCGCTAAGCGTTATAAAGAGGAGACCAATTTTGGATCGCAATTCCGTCACCTGGGCTGGCCCGATGCCCGCCATCACCACCCCTTTCCGCGCCGACAAGTCGATCGACGAAGAGGCGTTCACCGCCAATATTGACCAGCTTTTCAAGCACGGGGCCACCGGGATGGTCTCGGTCGGTTGCACCGGCGAATTCTGGTCGCTTACGATGGCAGAGCGGCTGCGCCTTGCCCGCCTGACCGTCCAGGCCAATGCCGGGCGTGGTCCTGCAATCCTGGGAACCGGCGCGATCCGGGCAGAAGAGGTGATCGACCAGATCCACGCCGCGGCCGAGGCGGGCTGTGACGGCGTGTTGGTAATGCCACCCTATTTCGCCCATCTGACCATGGCCGAGATCATCGGGCATTTCGAAACCGTCAACGCGGCCAGCGTCCTGCCGATCCTTTTGTACAACATTCCCGGCAATGCCGGGAACGCGCTGACCCCGGAAATCGTGGACCGGCTGGCGGCACTGGACAAGGTGGTCGGCGTCAAGGAAAGCAGCGGCAACTGGACCAACTTCCACACCACCCTGAACCGGGTGAAGGACCGGCTCCGCGTGTTCTGCGGACCGTCGTCGGTGTTCGGCGTGGCGGCGGTCCTGGCGGGGGCGGATGGCTTGATTGACTGCTTTCCCAACATGTGGGCACCAGGCGGGCTCGATCTTTGGCACGCGACAAAGGCGGGCCGGATGGACGAGGCGTGGCAATTGCAAGAGACGGGAATAGCCCTGACCGATCTGTTCACGTCGGAAGGGCGCACGCTTTATCCCGCCACCAAGGCCGCGATGAACATGATGGGCCTGCCAGGCGGGGGCTTTCCGCGCGCGCCGCTGCGTCCGCTGGACGGTGCGCCACTGGCCGGACTGCAGGCCGGGCTTGACCGCATTCTTGCCCCGCGTGCCAAGGTAGCGTGACCCGGCCCCGAGGGGCAGCATACAAAGGAGGGTCCGATGGATCTGGGAATTTCCGGCCGCAGGGCCATCGTGACGGCAGCCAGCCGGGGGCTAGGCCTTGCCTGCGCCCGTTCGCTGGCGCGCGAAGGGGTTGCGCTGACGATCAATGCCCGCTCGTCCGAGGCGCTGGAGGCCGCAGGGGCCGCCATCCGCGCAGATTTCGGCGTGCCCGTCACCTGCGTGGCGGCTGATTTCAACACCGCAGACGGGCGGGCGGCGATCCTGTCGGCGGCCGGGCCGGCGGTGGACATCCTGGTCAACAACCCCGGCGTGCGGCAGGTGCCGACGCCCTATGCCCAGATCACCCCCGAAGAGTGGCGGCACTGGCTGGAGGTGCATTTCCTGTCGACCGTGGAAATGATCACTGCCCTTGCTCCCGGCATGCAGGCGCGCAAATTCGGACGGATCGTCAACATGTCGGTCAGCTTCATCAAGTTTCCGCAGGTCGGCTTTGCCCATTCCCACGCTGCCCGGCTGGCGCTGTCGGGGGCGGTGGCGGGGATGGTACGCGAACTCATGCCGCACAACGTGACGATCAACACCGTCTGCCCCGGCCTGTTCGACACCGACGCGCTGCATACCAACCTGCACGGCCATGCCAAGCGCGGCAACACGACCTACGAGGCGATCGTGAAAAACCGCCTGGAAACCTGTCCGGCCGGGCGGTTTGCCGACCCGTCGGAGTGCGGCGATCTGGTTGCTTTCCTGTGTGCGGCGCAATCGGGCTTCATGTCGGGGCAGAACATCGTCAATGATGGCGGCGTCTATCAGGGGTTGTTCTGATGCGGGTGGCGATGGTGTCAGGTGCGGCGCGGGGGATCGGGGCGGCGATTGCCGACCGGCTGCTGGCCGATGGCTGGACACTGTCGCTGGGTCTGCGCGATCCCGCCGGCGCCGCCCGCTTTGCGGCGGTGCCTGCAGATCGGCTGCTGATCTGTCCGTTCGATGCGACGCTGCCCGACACCGCGGCGCCGTGGGTCGATGCGACCGTGGCGCGCTTTGGCAAGATCGATGCGCTGATCAACAACGCGGGGATCCTGCGGATCGTCGATTTCGAAAATGGCACCGAGGACGATCTGGACGACATGTGGGCCGTCAATGTGAAAGCCCCGTTCCGCCTGATCCGCGCCGCCCTGCCGCATCTGAGGAAAACCGGCCAGGGCCGGGTCGTCAACATCGCCTCGACCGACGCCAAACGATACCGCGCGGGGGTCTCGGTCGGCTATACGATGACCAAGCATGCGCTGCTTGCGCTGACGACGGCGGTGCGGTTTGCCGGCTGGGACGACGGGGTGCGCGCCACCGCCATCTGCCCGGGTGCAACCGATACTGACCTCATCGCCAATGTCCCGGGCGCCACACCCAAGGCAGACCGGCTGACGCCCGAAACCGTGGCCGCCATGGTCGCGTTCATCCTGTCGCTGCCCAATCAGGCCAGCGTGCCCGAATTCATCGCCAACACCCGTCTGGAGAGCACCCTATGACCCTTGATCACCTCGCGATCAACGACGAGCTTGCGGCCTGGGATCGTGATTGCCTGCTGCACCCGACCACCCACACGTCCAACCATGCGCGCGGCACCGTGCCCGGGCGCATCATGACGGGGGGCTCGGGTGTGTATGTCGAGGATCGTGACGGCAACCGGTTTCTCGACGCCTTCGGGGCGCTTTACTGCGTGAATGCAGGCTATGGCCGGACCGAGATCGCCGACGCGATTTCCGAACAGGCGCACAAGCTGGCGTTCTTTCACGCGTTTGCCGGACACGGCAACGAACCGGCGATCCGCCTGGCAAAGATGATCATGGACCGCGCACCTGACCACATGGCGCGGGTCTATTTCGGCCTGTCAGGGTCGGATGCCAACGAGACGAACGTGAAACTCGCCTGGCATTACAACATCCTCCGGGGACGCCCCGAAAAGCGCAAGATCATCAGTCGCTGGCGGGCCTATCACGGGTCAGGGCTGGTTTCCGGCTCGCTTACCGGGCTGAAGGCGTATCACGCCCGGTTCCATCTGCCGCTGGAGGGTTTCCTGCACACCGACACACCGCACTATCTGCGGCGCACGGATGCCGACATGACCGAGGCAGAGTTCCTTGACCATCTGATCGCCCGGCTGGAGGCAATGATCGAGGCCGAGGGGCCCGACACCATCGCCGCTTTCATCGGTGAGCCTGCGATGGGGACCGGCGGATTGGTGCCCCCGCCCGAAGGCTATTGGGCACGCGTCCAAGAGGTGCTGAACCGCCACGACATCCTGTTGATCGCGGATGAGGTGGTGACCGGCTTTGGCCGTACGGGAAGCATGTTCGGATCGACCCATTACGGAATGAAACCTGATTTCATGACCATCGCCAAGGGCTTGACGTCCGCCTATGCGCCCTTGTCCGGGTCGATCATCTCGCAACGGGTGTTCGATGTGCTGATGAAGGGATCGGATGATTTCGGCGCGCTGGCGCATGGCTGGACCTATTCCGCCCATCCGGTCAGCTGTGCCGCCGGGGTGGCGACGCTGCAGCTGGTCGACGATCTGGGGCTGGTGGCCAACGCGGCCAGCACCGGTGCATATCTGCAAAAGGCGCTGAAAGCCGCAATGGCGGGCCACCCGAACGTGGCCGAAGTGCGCGGCGTGGGCCTGATGGCGGCCGTGGAGTTCATGGCCGACCCCGTTGCCCGGATCTGGTACGACCCGCCGATGTCGATGAGCGTCAAGGTTTCGGCCGCGCTGATGCGGCGCGGTGTCATCGCCCGCGCCATGCCGGAGGGCGACATCATCGGCTTTGCCCCACCGCTCTGCATCACCCCCTCCGAGGTGGATATCGTCACCGGCGCGCTGCGCGAGGCCGTGCACGAGGTGCTGGGTCCGGGCATATGAACCCCGACCGCCCCTGGGAGACGACCGAAGCTGATTGGCGCGGGCTGGTCAACCGGGTTCGCGCCGGGCGCCCGCTACGGCCCGGCACATGGCCGGGTGGCGCGCGCTGTGCGGTCGCGCTGTCGTTCGATTGCGATCACGAAACGTTCGAGCTGGGCCAGGGCCGCGCTGCCATCGGGCGGCTGGCCTGGGGCGAGTTCGGTCGCCGCACCGGCGTGCCGCGTGTTCTGGATGTGCTTTACCGCCATGACGTTCGCGCGACATTCTTTACGCCCGCTGTCGCTGCGCTCATTGATCCGGCGGCGATGGGGCCGATCACCGGCGCGGGGCATGAAATCGGGGTGCATGGCTGGCTGCACGAAAACACCTCGCGGCTGGACCGGGCCACCGAACGCGAGTTGATGCTGCGCGCCCGCGATGCGCTGGAGCGCATCAGCGGACAGCGCCCTACCGGCCACCGCGCCGCGCAGTGGGACCTGAGCGCGCACACCATCGAGCTGGTTGCCGAGCTGGGCTTTGCCTATGACAGCAGCCTGATGGCCGACGACGAATGCTACGAACTGGTCACCAACGGCAGTCCGACCGGCGTGGTCGAGGTGCCGGTGGAATGGATCCGCGACGATGCGGTGTACTTTCTGTTCAACCGCGACCCCGCCACCCGACCATGGACCCCGCCCGAGGCGGTGTTCGACATCTTTCGCCGCGAGTTCGATGCGGCCTTCGACGAGGGCGGGCTGTTTCAGCTGGTGATGCATCCCTTCGTCATCGGCTACCGCTCTCGCATCTGGATCCTTGACCAGTTG
>JANPKV010000115.1:0-4716 GCA_031426185.1 Rhodobacterales bacterium
CCCCCCCCCCCCCCCCCACGCCTGCGACCAGCCCCCCCCCCGCGCCCCGCCGCGCGCCCTCGCGGCCCTCTCAGGCAAAAAGCTCGGGGCGGTCGCGTTCCAGTGGCTCCAGCAGTCGCACCAGTTGTCGCAGGTGATGGCGTACCGCATGGCGGGCGGCCGACGCATCGCGCGCCTCCAGCGCGGCAAGGATCTGCCTGTGCTCGACCAGGGTTTCCTGCACGCGACCCGGCAGCGGCAGGACCAGCTTGCGCGCCCGGTTCACATGCACCCATGCGGTGTCGGTAAAGTCCGACAGCTTGCGAAAACCGGTAAAGCCCAGCAACAGCTCATGCATCTGCGCATCGTGCTGATAAAACCCGGCCACATCGCCCGCCTGAAGCAGCAGTCCCTGCATCGCGATGTTGCGCCGCAACAAGGTCAGTTGATCCTCGGTGATGGTCGCGGCCACGCGTTCGATGGCCGCGACCTCGATCGCCTCGCGCAGGAACGCGCCTTCGCGGATCTCGTCCATGGAAAATCGCGCGACATATGTTCCGGCCTGGGGCACCACATCGACCAGCCCCTCGCCGGACAGCCGCGCCACCGCATCCGCAACCGGACTGCGCGACACGTTCAGCTCTGCACAGATCTCGGGCTTGCGCAGGATTTCTCCCGGGCGATAGGCCAGCGACAGGATCGCCTCGCGCAGGGTCAGATAGACGCGGTTGCCCAGCGACCCCTGCATGCGGTCCAGCGGCGTCAACCGCGCGGTGGGTGTCGGGCCTTGTGAAGGGGTGGACGATGGCTGTAGCATGCTAACATGTTAGATCACATCTCCCCGCTGTCAAGAAAGCGGGGACCCGGAGGGCGTGCGCAATGACGGCATCGACGATCCAGCTTCACAGTTCCGACAACGTGATGATTGCCCTGTCCGACCTGGCCCCCGGTGCCCAGCCCGACGGCCTGCCGCATGCGACTGTCGACGCCGTGCCGCGCGGGCACAAGATCGCCACCCAAGCCATCGCCACGGGCCAAAAGGTCGTCCGCTATGGCCAGATCATCGGTCAGGCCACCACCGACATCGCCGCCGGCGCGCATATCCACACCCACAACCTTGGCATGGGTCCCCACAGCGCGGATTATGCCATCGCCCAGGGAGCGGTCGCCTTGCCCGCATTGGAGCCGCGCAGCTTTCTTGGCTATCATCGCCCGGACGGCTCGGTGGGCACGCGCAACTACCTCGGGATCCTGACGTCGGTGAACTGTTCCGGCTCGGTCGCGCGCTTCATCGCCGAGGCCGCCGAAAAAGACTCCGCGATCATGGCGGGCATCGACGGCGTGGTGCCGATCGTCCATGCGACGGGCTGCGGCATGTCGGGCGTGAACGAGGGCTACGAGACGCTGATGCGCACGCTGAAGGGTTATGCGCGCAATGCCAACTTTGGCGGCATCCTGCTGGTGGGTCTGGGATGCGAGGTGATGCAGGTCCCCGATCTTGTGGGCCAGGGTCGGCTGCGTCCCGACGGAAATTTCCGTTACATGACCATTCAGGGCACCGGCGGCACGCGCGCGACCATCGAAGCCGGTCTCAAGGTGTTGCGCGAAATGGCGGTGGTGGCGCGCAAGGCTGTGCGTGCCCCCGCCCCGGTGTCAAAACTGATCATCGGGCTGCAATGTGGCGGTTCCGATGGATATTCCGGGATCACCGCCAATCCTGCATTGGGCGCGGCAAGCGACCTTTTGGTACGCATGGGCGGCACCACCATCCTGTCCGAAACGCCGGAAATCTACGGGGCCGAACACCTGTTGACCCGCCGTGCCGTGACCCATGCGGTCGGGCAAAAGCTGCTCGACCGCATTCGCTGGTGGGAGGATTACACTGCCCGCAACGGCGGCGAGATGGACAACAACCCCTCGCCCGGCAACAAGAAGGGCGGTCTCACGACGATCCTGGAAAAGTCGCTTGGCGCCGTGGCCAAAGGCGGCACCGCGCCCCTGACCGAGGTCTACAAATTCGCCGAACCGATCACCACGCCGGGTTTTGTCTACATGGACAGCCCCGGCTATGACCCCTGTTCGGTGACGGGCCAGATCGCCTCTGGGGCCACCATGATCGTGTTCACCACCGGGCGCGGATCGGTGTCGGGCTACAAACCCAGCCCCTGCATCAAGCTGGCAACCAATACCGAGATGTATACCAAGATGGCCGAAGACATGGACATCAATTGTGGTGACATCCTCAGTGACGGTGTCAGCATCGACGCGAAAGGCGCTGAAATCCTTGACAAGATCATTGCGACCGCATCAGGCGAGCAGACCCTGTCCGAAGCCTTGGGATTTGGCGGGGCAGAGTTTGTGCCATGGCAGATCGGCGCTGTGATGTAACTCAGCGGGCCAGCGCGAACAGCCCGTCAAGGTCAAGATGGGCGGCAAGATGATCCGCCAGCGCATCCAGCGTCGCCTCGACGGTTGTCGCATAGGACGAGGGTCTGGCTTGGATGCCCAGTCCTTGCAGAAACCTTTGGCGAAACGCGTCGGATGCGAACATCCCGTGCAGGTAGCTGCCCGTCACCAGGCCATCTGCCGATATCGCCCCCTCGGGCGCTTCGCCGACAAAGGCGAACGGGCGCGCACAGTCCGGACCACCAGAACGGCCGATGTGAATCTCGTAGCCATCGACCTGCAATCCCGATGCGGCATGGCGTGCCGCGACCCGCGTCAACCGCTTGTCGGCAATCATCTCGGTCGTGACCTGCAGCAGGCCAAGGCCTTCCGTCGCGCCCGCCGGACCTTCGATGCCTTGCATGTCGGAGATGCGCGTTCCCAGCATCTGATAGCCGCCGCAGATGCCCAGGACATGTCCACCGCGCCGGTGATGCGCCACCAGATCGACGTCCCAGCCCTGCGCCCGCAGGTAGGCAAGGTCCGCGCGCGTCGATTTCGATCCCGGAATGATCACCAGCCGCGCATCGCCGGGAATGGCTTGTCCCGGCTTCAGCATGACCAACTCCACCCTCGGCTCCTGCGCCAAGGGGTCTAGGTCGTCGAAATTGGCGATCCGCGACAAGGTCAGGCAAACGATCTTGATGCCCCCCGCAGCCGCCTTTGGACCCGACGCCACATCGAGCGCATCTTCAGCGGGCAGCTTCCATGCCTCGGGAAAGTACGGCAAAACGCCGTAGCCCGGCCATTGGGTATGGTCCACGATCATCCGGTAGCCATCGTCGAACAACCGAGGATCGCCCCGGAACTTGTTGATGACAAACCCTTTCACCATCGCAGCGTCAGCGGGATCAAGCACCGCCTGGGTGCCGACGATCTGGGCGATCACCCCGCCACGGTCGATATCGCCCACCAGCACGACGGGAACGCCCGCCGCCCGGGCAAAGCCCATATTGGCGATGTCACCGGGGCGAAGATTGACCTCCGCGGGACTGCCGGCACCTTCGACGATCACCAGATCATGTGCCGCCCGCAGGCGATGAAAGCTGTCCAGCACCGGCCCCATCAGCGAGGGTTTCAGCGCCGCATAATCGCGCGCGCGGACGGTCGCGATGCGCTTGCCCTGCACGATGACCTGCGATCCCGTCTCCGATTCCGGTTTCAGCAGAACGGGGTTCATGTCGGTATGCGGCTCCAGCCCGGAAGCCCGCGCCTGTAACGCCTGGGCGCGGCCGATCTCGCCCCCATCCACGGTCACGGCAGCATTGTTGGACATGTTCTGCGGCTTGAAGGGCGCGACAGACAGGCCCCGGCGCAGGGCGGCGCGGCACAGGCCCGCGACGATCAGGGATTTGCCGACATTCGAGCCCGCGCCCTGGATCATCAGCGCTGGCATGGGACCTCCCCGGTCTTTTCTGGCTGACGCAAATATCCCCGCCGGAGGCAACTGCACCCGCAACCCGCACGCGGCATCAGTACTCCACGCCTTTTTGCGCCTTGATCCCCGACCGGAACGGATGCTTGACCAGCGTCATTTCGGTCACCAGATCGGCCGCCTCGATCAGCGCGTCCTTGGCGTTCCGCCCGGTCAGCACCACATGCGTCTGCGGCGGCTTTTCCGTCCGCAGAAAGGTCAGGACGGCGTCCAGATCAAGGTAATCATAGCGCAATGCGATGTTGATCTCGTCCAGCAGGACCATGCGGATGGCGGGATCGCGGATCAGTTCCTTGGCCTTTTCCCACCCCTTTTCGGCCATGGCCACATCGCGCGCGCGGTCCTGGGTTTCCCAGGTGAAGCCCTCGCCCATGGCGTGAAACTGGCATAGTTCGCTGAAATGCGCCTCGATCATGCGCCGCTCGCCGGTATCCCACGCGCCTTTGATGAACTGCACCACGGCGCAAGGCATCTGGTGCGCGATGCAGCGCAGGATCATGCCGAACCCGGAACTGGATTTGCCCTTGCCCGCACCCGTGTGGACGATGATCAGCCCCCGGTCGCCCTCTTTGGTCGCCATGATCTTGTCACGGGCGGCCTTTTTCTTGGCCATCTTGATCTTGTGGCGGGCCTCGTCGGGCGCATCCATCGGGGCGTCGATGTCGGTCTCAGGTGGCATAACGGCGGTCCTCAACCTTGACAGTCTGGCCATATCGCGCGCAAGTGAAAGCACGATGCTGGTTCCTGTCGTAAGACAGGCGAAGAGGGAATGCACGAGGCTTTGCGACCATCCGGTGCGCACATCCGAACGGCAGCCGCCCCCGCGACCGTGACCGGAGAGGTCCCATGCCACTGAC
>JANPKV010000116.1:0-27348 GCA_031426185.1 Rhodobacterales bacterium
GGCAACGCCTCGATCAGGGGAATGAACGCCTCGGCATCGCGCAAGACGGCCTGGCGGGCATTGGCCTTTTCCACCGCCACGATCAGCGCCCCGGCTGCGGGCTTTACCAGAACGGCGGGGTCTTCGGCCTCGGCCTGGATGGTGACATGGCTGATGTCGCCGACCGTGTTTTCAAGGATGTATTCAGCCAGGCCCCCGATCAGCGCGCTCATGAAAATGAAGATGAAGACGCCAAGGGCCACGCCGAACACCAAAAGCGCAGACTGCACTTTGCTGGACAAAAGGTACCGGCTAGCTATCTTGAGGGCATAAAGCATCAGCGATCAGGCAGCACGATGGCGATGCCGTCCGACACGCCCGTGGCATCCGTGATGACGACGTCCCCCGCCGCCAGGCCAGCCGTCACTTCCAGACGGTCCGCGGGCCAGTCCATCACCGTCACCGGACGGCGCACAGCACGGTCGGTGTCCGCCAGATAGACCGCCGCCCCGCCGTCGTCCCGCGCAATCGCCGAGCGCGGCACGGTGATCGCGGCGTCCTTGGTCTCGACCTCGATATTGGCCGTGACGGTCAACCCGACCGGGGCACGGACCGGCTCGTCGAAGACAAGTCGCACCGCCAGGCCACCCGTCGCGGCATCGACCTGTGATGCCACGAAATCGACGCGGCCATCCCGCTTGGTCGGCTCACCCGTCAACTGCAGGATTGCAGGCAGGCCGGGCGTGATCTCGGTCGCATAGGCTTCGTCGACATCGGTTTCGACCACCAGGTTCCCAAGGTCCGCCAGCGAAAACAAGGGCGCCGTCACGTCCGCGATCTGGCCCGCCTCCGCGTCGCGGGCAATGACGGTGCCGCTGATCGGCGCCATCAGCGTGAATTTCGCCAACTCGATTTGTGCCTGATCAAGGGCGGCGGTCAGGCGTGCCACTTCCTGATCGGCGGTGCGCTTCGCGTTTTGCGCATCTTGCAGCGCGGCACCGGTGATGTTCTGACCGAGTGCGGAGGCCCGGTCGAGGTTCGCTTCGGCCTGAGACTGCGCGACCAGACCCGCATCCAGACCCGCCAAGGCCTGCCGCAGGACTGCCTGTTGGCCGGATGCATCAAGTCGCGCCAGAATGTCACCCTGTCGAACCGCGGCGCCTTCCTCCACCGACACCTCGGTCACGGCGCCGCCAACCCTTGGCCGCACCTCGACCAGATGCAAAGGCGCGATCCGACCGTTGACCGCGAGAACCCGCGTCAGCGGAACCGGGGTCACAGTCTCCACCTTGACCGGCAGGCCCTTGGCGGCCCATGGCTGAAAGATCGCCAACGCGCCCACCAGCACCGCAACCGTGATGATACCGATCCAGATGCGGTACGACCGCTTTTCCGGGGTCGGGCTTGCCGGACCTGACGGGCGATGGGGCACAGTCAACTGGCCCTTGGTCAGGGGTGCAGTCGGGTCCAGGCCCCCCTCAGGCGACACATGGCCCGTGTTGGCAACATCACCTTGCATGCGAAGCATACCCATGGCGGACCGGGAGCCGTGCTGTCCGCTGCGAATTCGCTCGGCCTGCATGCATCGGATTGGTCCTGCGGCTGGAACAGAGGTCGTGGGTGCCATGACAACAATCTGTCATGGCGCCCTGGCACGCGTGTTGATGTGGGTCAAATGCACCCGGCTGCCATTGGGTTTTTCGGGGCGAGGGACCCAATACTTCCCCCGCATGGTGTCATGAATGCCTCGCATCAGATGGAAAAATGCTCTCCCATGTCAGGCTGGGTCCCGGTCAGGTGGGCGCGGGCCACGTTGAAAACGAACGCGACCCCCGACGTCGACGTGGCCCAGACCTCGCCTTTGGTTATCTTGAACGCCAACAGGCGAATATCGGGGTCATCCCTGCCGCCCTCGAACCAGGCGGATGACACGGGCGACCAAAGTTCATCCAGCTTGGCGGCATCGTTCGACAAAGACAGCGTGCCATGCAAATGGGCGTAAATCCCCTTGCCATTGTCCGCCAGCACATAGGCGCACGGTGCTGGACCGGTCGAGACCACATCCACAGCGTCGGTCCCGCTGGCGGTTATGAACCACAGCGTATTGTTCTCGGGGTCGGCGTGATGCGACATCGGAACCAGACGCTTTCCGTCCTGGGCATCCAGCATGCCCGCATTTACGGCCGCGGCGCGGTCCCAGAATTCGTCATTGCTCATATCATGCCCTTTATTGGCGGGGTCATCTCATCACCCGTTTCATTGCGAAAATCAGATTGGTCGGGACGGTTCCCGGTACCGGCGCGGCGTCAGCAAGACCCTGTCAGCACAGGCAATCAGAGCGGGGGGCGACCCCGCACGGCTCTTGCGATCATCGCCACCACGAACAAAACGAGGAAGACAACGAACAGGATCTGCGCGATGCCGGCCGAGGTTCCGGCGATGCCGGTAAATCCCAGCGCTGCCGCGATCAGCGCAATGATCAGAAAAGTCAGGGCCCATCCAAGCATATCACGCTCCTTTGCAAGACGATGTGCACAGCTGCACATGTTTGCACAACGTGCCGATCCGGCCTTGGTTCCGTGCCAGCACAAGCGGCGTTGGGAGCCTGTTCGAAAAACGATCGAGGCCCGCCAAATGGCGGGCCTTTATCATCGTTCATTCGGTTATCAACCGGGCGCAGGGCTACAGACCCTTGAGCCAGGTGTCGACCTCGTGCTCTGCCTCGTCCCGGGCACGGCCGTATTTTGCCTGCACCAGACCGACGATCTGATCGCGCTTGCCGGAAACCTTGTCCCACTCATCGCCGGTGACGTCGCCCCATTTTTCCTGTGCCTTGCCACGCAGCTGTTTCCAATTACCTTCGATCTGATCCCAATTCATGGGTGCCTCCTGTGTTAAATGCAGTTTATCGTCGGCAACGCGCGCGTCGCCCGATCAACAACGTCAGGGTCGCAACAAGGTTCCCAAATGCGCCGGTCCGCAGCAGGCGAGACTGCTTGGTGTCGAAGAACTTGGTCAGCCCTTCGCCTTCTTCTTTTTCAGTTTTTCCAGCAACAGCTCGAACAATTCATCTACATCCGTCACAAGCGCACCCTCGTAGACGCGCTTCAGGTTGTCGCCGATATCGTGCTGCAGAGGCGATCTTATCGGGTCTTCCGCCATAAAAGGCCCATCTTTCACTGAAGGAACCCGCACCCTTCGCACTAGTTTCAACGCGCGACGCTTTCGACGGTTCCACAGCACGGAAAAAAAAACGTCGGGATGGCCGTGGACCATCCCGACGTCGACATCTCCAAGGGACGTGGAGATATCATTTGGCCGGCTACGGGGGAACAAGGGCATGAACTGCGCCGACCGTGAGTATAACGCGCTTGCGTGCCGGAGGTTCCCGAAAACGTTTTTCAGGAAGACCCGTGCACCAGATCTGCCAATCCTGGTTGCGTGTCTTCCGGTGAGGGCAGCGAGCGCGGTCCCAAGACAAGGCGAATTCGCGTGACCCCGTCCTGAAGGCGCGTGGCGTATGCGCCGCCATCGTGTTCAGCATCGACGCCATTGACCTGCACCCGCGCGATGCCGCGACCAGCCCCTGCGGAATTTTCCACGATGACCTCGACCGTAGCGCCGCCGTGGCGGACGGTAACGGAAACACCCGGCCAATCTTGCGGTAAAGACGGGTCGATAACGAGCATGTCGCCTTTTCGGGTCAGTCCCAGAATTCCTTCGATGCCGGCGCGGTACATCCAGCCCGCAGCCCCGGTATACCAGGACCAGCCGACGCGTCCTTCGTGGGGGGCGGTGGAATAGACGTCGCCTGCAATCGCGTAGGGCTCACCCCGATAGCGCGCGGCACCGGCGGGTGTCAGGGCGTGATTGATCGGGTTCAGGATGCCGAACAGTTCCACCGCCTTGTCGCCCTGCCCAAGCTGGGCAAAAGCCATCACGGCCCACATCGCGGCATGGCTGTACTGACCGCCGTTTTCGCGCAGTCCGGGCGGGTAGCCCTTGATATATCCCGGGTCCAGCGGCGTGCGGTCAAACGGGGGGGCAAACAACAGCGCCAACCCCGGATCGCGGCGGATCAGACGGTCCCCCACCGAGGCCATCGCCTGACGGGCGCGCTCCGGGTCGCCCGCACCCGACAGCACGGCCCAGGACTGCGCGATGCTGTCGATCTGGCATTCGTCAGACGCCGATGACCCAAGCAGAGACCCGTCATCAAAGGTCCCGCGCCGGTACCAACTGCCGTCCCATGCGCTTGCCTCGATCGCCGCCCGGACGCTTTCGGCATGGGCACGCCAGCGGGCCGCCCTGCCTGCATCGCGGGCATCCGCGACGGGCACCAACATCGCGATGGTGCGGATCAACAGCCAGCCCAGCCAGACGCTGGTGCCTTGGCCATGTTCGCCCACGCGGTTCATCCCGTCGTTCCAGTCGCCGGTGCCGATCAGCGGCATCCCGTTCGCACCCGTCAGCGCGATGCACTGGTCGATACCGCGCGCGCAATGCTCCCACACGGTCGCGGTCTGGTCCGACAGCCCCGGCTGGAAAAATTCGTCATGTGCCCCGGGGGGCAGCTGCGGCCCGTCGAGAAACGGCACTTGTTCGTCCAGAATGCCCGCATCACCGCTTACCGAAACATAGCGGGCAACACCGTAGCCCAACCAGACCCGGTCATCCGAAATGCGCGTGCGTACCCCCTGCCCCGAATGCGGCAGCCACCAATGCTGAACGTCGCCTTCCGGAAACTGGCGCCCCGCTGCACGTAGAAGATGCTCGCGGGTCATTTCGGGGCGGCTGAAGGTCAGGGCCATGCCGTCCTGCAATTGGTCGCGAAACCCATAAGCACCGCTCGCCTGATAAAATCCGGCGCGGGCCCAGATGCGGCAGGACAGCGTCTGATAGAGCAACCAACCGTTCAGCAAGATGTCCATCGACCGGTCGGGCGTCTTGACCTGCACCGCGCCGAGCAGACCGCCCCAATGCGCAGCGACATCGCCCTCTACCTGGTCCAGATCGGCCGCACGAAAGCGGGTGATCATGTCGCGCGCCGCTTCGATGGAACCGGCCTGGCCAAGCAACATGCGTAGCTCCACCCGTTCGCCCGGGGCCAGCGTCACGACGCGCTGCTGCGCGGCGCAGGGGTCGAACCCCGCTCCGACGCGCCCTGACAGGGTTTGGCCGCGCAAGCCGCGCGGGTCGGCCATGCTGCCGCCCGCGCCCAGCACTTCGGCCCGGTCGCAGGTGTAGCCAGAGGCCTGCTGGCCCATATCGGCAAAGGCGACCCGCCCGGGAAACGCCATGGCAAAGGGGTTTCGCGCCATCAGCGCCCCGGTTTGCGGGTCACGCTCGGTCGTGACGGTGGGCGCCGAAGCGTTCCGCGACGTCCCAAGGACCCATTCCGCGTAGCTGGTGACCGACAGCCGGCGCGGGCGGTCGGACATGTTGTGCAAGTTCAGCCGCGTGATCCGCAAAGGCGCATCCATCGGCACGGTCTGTACCATGGAGGACACGATCCCCGCCTGCCGGTGTTCAAAGCGCGTATACCCAAATCCGTGGCGCGCCGTGTAGGTGCCGTTGCCCCGGATCGGTAACGCGGTCGGCGTCCAGATCGCGCCGGTGTCAAGATCGCGCAGATAGATCGCATCGCCCGGCGCGTCGGTGACCGGGTCGTTCGACCACGGCGTCAACAGGTTTTCGCGGCTGTTGCCCGCCCATACCGCACCCGCCCCCTCGGCGGACACGATGCACCCGAAGTCCGGGTTCGCGATGACGTTGACCCAAGGTGCCGGCGTCGTGGCGCCGCCCTTGAGAACCGTCACATATTCCTTGCCGCCGGCATCAAACCCGCCTGTCCCGTTCCAGAACTCCAGCCCAGATAGATCAGCCTCGGCCCGTGCCTCCGTCGGCGCGGCAAAGGCGTCCGGCACTGGTGCGGCCACCTGCCCGGGTAGCGCGTCCAGTTGCTGGCCGATGTCGCCTCGGCTTGCCGTCAGCACGACCCGCGCGAACGATAGCAACAGCGCGCGCATGTCTTGCGTGATCAGGTCTGCGCGCAGCACATGCACGACGCCCTGGGTGCGCACGGCGCCTTCGGTTCGCGGGCGCGACTGCGCCGTCCGCACCGCCGCCTCGATGGCGATCTGCAGGTCCTGCACATAGGACGACGACCGCTCGTTCAGGATGACAAGATCGACGGCCAGCTGCCGCGTCCGCCAGTATTCATGAGCCGCCAGGATCTGGCGCACCTGTTCGATGTCGCCGGCATCGTCGATTCGCATCAGAACGATCGGCAGATCACCTGAAATGCTGTGGGGCCACAGGCCCGATTGCGGCCCCGCACCCGCAATGATGCGTCCGGAACTGGCCCGAAGCGCGGGATCGCCCCGCAGGATCATGCCGGCCAGTGTCTGGAAGTCCGCGGCCTCGGTGTTGGATATCCCCAGGTGGCGCAGTTGCACCTGGGCTTGCGTCCAGGCAAGGGTGGATGCGCGTTCAAAGGCGGACGGATCGCGGTGGCGGTCCACAAGGTCCAGCAACGCCACATGATTGTCAGCCACCATCGTCCAGAAGGTGACCCGCGCCATGCCGCCCGGCGGCACCAGCACCCGGCGGCGGATCGAAAAGATCGGGTCCAGCACGGTGCCGGTGGTCCCCGAAAGGGGCGCTGTTGCCATCGCCGCGCGCGCCAGCCGCCGACCCCGGCCGATGAACCGCGCGCGATCCGTCTCATGCTGCATCGGGGCCGTCTCATCGCCCTCGACGACCGCGATATGGGCGGCCCAGACTTCCGGCTCGGTCGGCGTGCGGCGGCGGCGGGTCGCGATCACCACGCCCAGTTCGGGCATGAAATCGGTGACGACAAACATTTTGGAAAACGCCGGATGCGCCAGATCCGCGGCATGGGGTGCCAAAGCCAGCTCCATGTACGAGGTCAGATCGATCTCGCGCGCCGTGCGCCCGGTATTGGTGAGCGTGACGCGACGCGCCTCTGCATCGTCCTCGGCCGACACCACCACCTCGGTGGTCGAGGACAACGTCCGGGTACGCGCGATGAAACAGGCCTGATGTTCGCTGAAGACAGCACTGTGCAAGTGGGGCACCGCACCGGTTGGTCCCGTGCCGGCCGACCACAGATCGCGCCGTGCGGCATCATGCAGAAAGATGTAGGCGCCGAGATCATCGACCGTCGGGTCCCCCCGCCAGCGCGTGACGTCGATGTCGCGCCAGCGGCTGAACCCTGCCCCCGTGGGCGTCACCATGACACCATATCGGCCGTTCGACAAAAGATGCCCCGTTGGCAGTGCCGTCGCGGGTGCATCGAACCGCCGCGTGCGGGGCATGTCGGTCGGATCGGCGGCGGTCACGGTCACTTCTTCGGCGCGAGGACGCGCCACTGCCACATCGCGCGGCACGCGTTCCTGCAGCAGCAGGTCGACCGCCTGCACCATGGGGACCGCATGGAACCGGGCCCGGAGCAACCCGTCAAGGGCGACATTGGCGATGGCGGTGATCGTCATGCCCTGATGATGCGCCATGAAACTGCGGACGATCGCGCAGGTCTTGCCTTCGGGCAGGCGCGCAGGGGTGAAGTCCAGCGCCTCGTAAAAGCCGAACCGCCCCTCGGCGCCCAATTCTGCCAGCCGCTGATAGTTCTGCAGCGCGCCGACAGGATCGACCATCGCGGCCAGGCCGGTGGCGTAAGGCGCGATGACAAGATTCTGGCTGAGCCCGCGTTTCAACCCCAGTCCCGGCACGCCAAAGTTCGAATACTGGTAGGTCATCTCCAGATCGCGGGCGTTGTAGGAGGATTCCGAAATGCCCCATGGGACGCCATGCGCGGCGGCGTAGGATTTCTGGCGTGCGACGATCAGGCTGGTCGTCTCGGCCAGCACCGATCCCGCGGGCGCGCGCATCACCAGCGACGGCATCAGGTATTCGAACATCGAGCCCGACCACGAGATCAGTGCCGCCCCTGCTCCGATCGGGGTGGCAGAGCGCCCCAGACGGAACCAGTGCCGCGTGCGGACGTCCTTTTTCGCAATCGCAAACAGGCTCGCCAGCCGCGCCTCGGAGGCCAAAAGGTCGTAGCAATTGGTATCGAGCGCATTGGTCGCCACGGAAAAGCCGATCGACAGCAGCTCCTTGTCGCGATCGAGCAGGAACGCGAAATCCATCTCCATCGCGAACCTGTCGGCAGTTTCGGCAAGCGCCGCGAGATGCGTGGCGCGACCGTCGTTCGATCCGGGGACCTCGGTCAGCCGCTGCTTCAGGGACGACGTCCAATAGCTGACCTCGGACCCGGTGCCCAGCAGTGCGACAACCGCGTCATGGGCAGCTTCGGCCAGTCCCCTCACCGTCGCGATGTCGCCGTCCGCCAATGCGGCATCAATCGCCTTCAACGCCTGGTCACAATCGGCTTTGCCCGATGCCGCGACGCGATCAAGCTCCTGCCGCGCCAGCGCCAGTGTGTCGCGCAAGCCCGCCTGGAGGGGTACGTTGCCGTCCGCCTGCCCTGCCCAGTCCCGGCACGATTGCGCCACGGCAATCAGATGGCCTGCCAGATTTCCGCTGTCGACGGATGACACATATGCCGGGTCCAGCACGCGCAGGTCGGTCGTATCGTACCAGTTGTAAAAGTGCCCCCGGAACCGAACCATCCGGCCCATCGTATCCAGCGTATCCTGAAGCCGTCGCATGGCCTCGGGCTCAGAGAGCCAGCCCATGTCGCGCGCCGCCACTACTGACAACAAATACATCCCGATATTGGTCGGCGATGTGCGGCGTGCCACCGCGGGAAGCGGAATTTCCTGAAAATTGTCAGGCGGCAGATGGTGATCGCCTTGGGTCACGAAGGTCTCGAAATAGCGCCAGGTCCGCCGGCCGATCAAGCGCAGCGCCAGAAGATCCTCCGGTGCGACCTCTGCCGCGACCTTTGCCCGATGCGGGCGGCTGATGCGTTCTGCAAACGCGGGCGCCAGCGCCCAGATCACGGCAAAAGGCACGACAAGCGGCAAGACCGCCGGATTGACGAAAAGAAGCGCCGTTACAGACGCCAGCGTCAGCGTGACGCCCCCGGCCATGAACCGGTAATGCCCGACAATCCCGGGACGACCGGCTGCCCCCGCCTGAGCTGCCGTGAGCCACTCCAGAAGCTTGCGGCGCGTGAAAGCCAGCCGTATGCCCGTCCGGGCAATCGCGTCGCCCATCCGCCACGCGTGATCCGCCAGAAACACCAGGTTCAACGCAATCTGCGCGGCTGCCATGACCACATCCCGACCCAGTGCCGCAAAATGCGATCGCAGGCTGAGCCCGGTTTGTCGCGGCACCACGGCATGCGGCAGGCCCAAGAGACGCGGCAACGATGCCAGCGCCAGCACGCCCAGGGTCCAGATCACCGCCTGCGGCAGGGGCAGCATCCAACCCGCGACAAGCGCGGCAAATGTAAAAGGGGCAACCAGCGACCGGCGCAGATTGTCGGTCATCTTCCACAACGCAACCCCCGGCAAACCGCCGCGTTCAGAGCGGCGCGCCCCCGAAAGCCAGGGCAACAACTGCCAGTCGCCCCGCGCCCAACGGTGCTGGCGCTTTGCCGCCACATCGAACCGTGCAGGAAAGTCCTCGATCATCTCGACGTCGGAGGCCAGGGCCGCGCGGGCAAAGGTCCCCTCGAAAAGATCATGGCTGAGCATGGTGTTGTCGGGCACGCGACCGTCCAGCGCCGCCGCAAAGGCATCGACGTCATAGATGCCCTTGCCGGTGAAAGACCCTTCGCCGAACAGGTCCTGATAGACGTCCGAAATCGCCGCCGCATAGGGCTCAATGCCGCCCGGGCTGGAAAACACCCGTTGATAGAGCGACCCTTCGGTTCCCACCGGAAGCGCGGGTGTCACGCGGGGCTGCAAGATGCCGTAGCCGTCGGTCACCCGTTGCAGGTCGGGATCAAACGCTGCGGCATTCATCGGGTGCGCCATCTTGCCGATCAGCGACCGCACGGTGTCACGCGGCAACCGCGTGTCCGCATCCAGCGTGATGACATAGCGGACGTCTTGCGGCACCCGGTCAAATCCGGTCACAAAGGTCGTGTCCGTCGCCCCGCGAAGCAGACGGTTCAGCTCGTGCAGCTTGCCGCGTTTGCGTTCCCAGCCCATCCAGACATCCTCGGAGGGGTTCCACAACCTGCGCCGGTGCAACAACAGGAACCGGCTGCCGCCGTCCATCGGATAGCGCTGGTTCAGCCGCAGCACGGCCTCGGCGGCGGTACGGATCAGGGCGTCATCCTGGGGCATCGTCTCGGTGGCCGCATCCGGGCCGTCCGTCATCAGCGCGTAATGCACCGCACCTTCGATACTGGAGAGGTAATGCACCTCCAGCCGTTCGATCTGTTCCAGCAAGTCACGCTCATCCGCCAAAAGGACGGGCACGGCGACCAGCGTCCTCAGATGTCCCGGCACGCCTCCCATCAGCTGCATCCCCGGCAATGGACGGGGTGCCACCCTGCGCGTGACGATGTCGTTGACCAGCGCCGTCCCGAGATCCGAGGCGGGCAGAAGTCCCAGAACCGCCAGCGCCAAGGTTACCCAAAAAGGCGCGCCAACCAGCCAGAGTGCGACCAGAAGAAGCGCCAGCGTCGCGACCGCGACGGTCCCCAGATAGCCGCCAAGACCCCAGGCCCCGATGGCGCGGAAAAGGCGGACGCGAAACTGTGGCACATAACCAAGCGCTGCCTCAAGCGACGGCCGGCCCCGTCCGATCAGCACATAGCCCGGGTCGCGCTCGCGGGCAGACGCACCCGTCTGCGCCAGCTCCAGCGCCGCGTCCACGACGGCAAGTTCGTCCGGCACGGTGGTCGCGGTCTTGCCGCGCACAACCCCGCGGGCAAGGTCCTCGATGGCGGTCCTGTAGCTGTTGCGGGTCGCGAAATCCATCGCGGCAAAGTCCGAACCCTGCTGCAGTTTGGCATCGACGAGGCTGACTGACTCAAAAAACTCTGCCCAGTCCAGTTCGGAGATGATCCGCATGCTGGTGACGATATTGCGCATCGTCACGTTCGACGCGCCCTGACGCTGCAAGGCGCGCTGCACGACGTCTTCGACATCGGTGCCTTGCCTGCGCAAGCGGTCCTCAAGCCAGCCATGAAGCGGGGTCTCTACCGGATCAAGACCGCGCAACCGGCGCGCAAGCTGCGCTGCGATGATTTCCGGCAGCGGGGCATTGTCATAGGCTGCAACCGCGATGTGCAGGGGGGTGGCTTGCCCCGTTGTGCCGGTCACCCTGTCCACCAGGGCGTCGGCCTCGGCGCGCAGCTTTTGTGCATCGGCAATCTGCACCGCAAGACGGCGCATGTTTTCCACCAGCACGATCCGCAAGGTGATCGCGACGGCCCAGATTTCCCCGATCATCAGTGGCGTCTTGCGCTGATAAGCCTGCACAAACCGCGTGAGCACCGGGCCTGCGATCAGGCTGTCGGTATGGGCGACATAGGCCCAGGCGATCCCGAACACCCGGGGGTAGCCTGCCAGGTGTCCATCGGCCAGCTTCGGCAGCTGGCGATAGTAACCCGGCGGCAGATCCGCCGTGATCTGGCGCAGCTGAAGCTCAACCAGATGAAAGTTGTCAAGCAACCATTCGGCGGCAGGCGTGACCGCCTGACCGCGCTGCAACTCTGCCGCGCTGGCACGGTAAGTCCCGAGCAGGACCTGCGCATTGTCCTTCAGGCGGCGCGTCAGGCTGGGAACGCGCGGCGCATGCGGCGCGACGGCCTGCGCCTCGGCCAGGGTTTCGGCGTGATGCTCAAGCCGCTCGGTGCCGAACAAATCGGCACGGATCGGTGTTGCGTCCCGCCAGGTCGATGAGGTTTTTTGCAGTCTCAAGCCAGTTCGCGCACGAACGGCGCATTGCCGTCCCCGCTAGCCGCGTCCCCGCTCACGCCGCTTTGCCCGGTTCCGGCAGCTTGTGCTCCCATCGTTGCGGCAAGCGTGTCGGATTTCTCCGTCTCGCCAGTGCCCCGCGCCGATTGCAGACGCAGCGCCATCTCATGCCACTTCTTTTCGATTTTGGTCCATTCCATCGGCCGCTCCTTGTCATGAGGGAGAGGACTGAGTTGCCCCGTGGCCGAATAACACCGAAGCGGGCGATTGGTTCCCGCCCAAGTTGCGAAAAAGCGATGCGACGCTCGCCCGGCGTTACTCAAGCCCTGACACTTACACCTCGACGCCGATGATCGCTTTTGCGGCTGACCACCACGGCGGCCGATTTTCACTTGTGTCGAAACACACAAGGCGGTGTCGAAGTTCCCGCCCGCCTCATATTCCCGTCTGGCGGGCCCTCCCGTCGCGTGTCGGCGGTCGCTGCGAGCCTCACGTTTCTGTGATAGGTAGCCCGCATTCAGCGGTGCCGAAAGGCTTGCACTGCGTGGATCAGCCCATAGAGTGTGGGCGTATCACATCACGTGGGGGGCACTGTGCGGGTCAGAGCGAGTATGTCGGCGATTGTCGTCGGTATTTTTATCAGTTTTTCCCAAGCAGCCACCGCAGCGCCCTGCTCTGACACAGGTGGAGCCTTCGAGGACTGGAAGCCCCATATCAAGGCCGAAGCGGCTGCGGCCGGGGTCGGGCGGCGCGGCATAGACGCGCTGATGAACACAAGCTATTCGAAATCGACGATTGCGGCGGACCGCAACCAAAAAAGCTTCAAATATTCGTTCGACAAGTTCATGGACGTCCGCGGCGCCAGCACGATCGTAAAGCAGGGCCGTGCCCGCAAGGCAAAGAACCCGGACTACTATGCCAGCCTCGAAGCGGCTTATGGGGTTCCGGCAGGCGTCATCATCGCGATCCACGGAATGGAGACCGCGTTTGGCGGGTTCATGGGCGACAGCAATGTCGTGTCGGCCATCGCGACGCTTGCCTACGACTGCCGTCGCACGGACTTTTTCACCCCGCACCTGATCGCAGCGCTGAAACTGGTGGATCAGGGCACCATCAGCCCCGACTCTGTCGGCGCCAAGCATGGCGAGCTTGGCCACACCCAGTTCCTGCCCGGCAATGCGCTGAAATATGGTGTCGACGGCAATGGCGACGGCCGGGTGGATCTGAATTCCGCCGTTGACGCGCTGGCCTCGACCGCCAACTACCTGCGCCAGAAGGGCTGGAAGCCCGGCAAGGGGTATCAGGAAGGCGAGCCGAACTTTGCCGTCATCAAGGAATGGAACGCGGCCAAGGTGTACCAGCAGGCGATCGCCGTCATGGGCGCACGGATCGACGGGTGACGGGCTCGACGCGAGCGCCCAACCGCCCGGGTCCGGCCCAGCGCGCGGCGACCTGATCCAGGGTTATTCCGGCGAGTCCCGGCGGTCCTCGGCCTGAAAAAGTCGCGCCTGCGCGCGCCCTGCATGTTTTGACGCATAAAGCGCCGCGTCCGCGTCTGCCATCATCTGGTCCGGGAATGCCGTGTCATAGGTCACCGACCGTGTCATGCCGATGCTGGCCGAGACCTTGCACGTCGACGTGTCGTAGATCATCGGTTCCGATATCGCGGCGATGATCCTGCGCGCGATGACCTGAAGACGGTCCGGATCGATGAGGCCCGGCATGATCACCGCAAATTCATCGCCCCCGACGCGCGCCGCGGTGTCCGAGCCCCTGATTTCCGCAGCAAGGATCTGGGCCACGACCTTGAGGACGTGATCGCCGGCTGCATGGCCCAGCATGTCATTCACGGCCTTGAAGTAATCCAGGTCCAGGTGGATCAAGCTGAATTCCGCGCCCGCATCGCACAATGCAGCCAGCGTTGCATCCGCCGCGCGACGGTTCCGCAGCCCCGTCAGCGGGTCAGTCATCGCCTGTTCTTCGGCGACGTTCTTGGCCCCCTGCAGGCGGACATTCAGTTGGCGCAGTTCTGTCGTGACGGCAGATTTCGCCTCCATCACATACATGAGTTCGACCGTCAGGTCGGTGACGGCAAAGTCGGCATCCGTCAGACTGTGACGGCGGGTCCCCTCGATGACATTGATCCCGAAGGACAGGTTCAAAAGAAGCCCGCCGTCCGACATCGGGACCGAAAGCCCCCGCAACACGTCATGCGGGCTGCCGGTCGGATGCAGTTGCAGGCGCTGTCCAGGGCGCTGCTGCAGGTCTGCCATCGTGTGGATACCGCCGGGCCGGCGAAACCGGACGAGCGAAAAGAGATCCATCCCGATCAGGCTGTGGCCCTCAAACACCTTGCCCAGGGTTGGACCATGACTGACGATCCGTCCGTCCGCCGACACGGCAAGATGCATCGGCATCAGCCGGTCGAGATCGCTGCGTTTGACCATCAGCGGCATGTCCAAGGCCCCCCCGTCCATTGTCAGACCCCCGGCGCCGCCAGATCGAACGGTCGCGCCATCGCGTGGTTCTGATCCAGGAGATGAACAAGGATGGCATCGCCTTGCCGGGAACGGGCGTCATATTCCAGCAGCACAAGCGCGCCATAATCGTCGGCCATGGCCCGCAGCAGGCCCGTCAGCACTTGCGTCGCACCCGGCAGCTTGGTCGTGCAGGTCAGCCGGTAAATCTGGGGGCCTGCCTCGTCAAGCTGCAGGTCAGGCAAGTCCAGATCGTGCACCGCCATCCGGCCACGGCCGCGCAACTCTTCGAGGGAATGCAGAAAATCGACAAAGGTGACGCCACCGAACCGCATCAGCCGCCGCACCGGGTCGGTGTTGCTGCGCGATACCAAGGCGGTGCCCAGATCTTCAAGCAGGCTGTCAGGAGTTCTGTCCAGGATGCGCGTCGCCGCCTTGATCACGGCGACGGTCTGGGCGCGCTTGTAAAGCAACATCGGCTCAAAACTGTCGAAACCCAGGTCTGCCTCGCGGGCGATGCGTCGCCACGTCGCGGCCCCGTAGGTGTCGCGCAAAAACGTCTGGATCGCCCGATTGATCAGACCGTGAACTTCCAAGTGATCGTACCCCAGCCACGGGCCCAGCCCAGAAACGTGCGGGGACCGCCACCACAGTTCGCAGCAAGGAATTAACAACTTGCAAACGTCTTCAGCAGAATCGGACAAATGCGGTCATTTGCGACCGCGCTTCAAAGAGCTTCGGGCCGGACAGGCAATCAGAAATCCGTCGGGGCCCCACCCTCTTGCTTGCGACGGGCGACAAAGCGGCGCAGATCTTCGAGGTGGTCGCCATTCATCTCGGGCGGCACGAACTCCGCCATGATCTGCTTATAGATCGCATGCGCCCGTTCGGGCGTCCAGACCGAGCCGTGGACCTGCCACGCCTCGTAGTTCCGCCAGTCACTGACAAAGGGGGCATAGAACGCGGTCTGATAGCGGTCCTGCGTATGCTGGACGCCAAAGTAATGCCCGTTCGGCCCGACCTCCTTGATCGCGTCGAAGGCGAGGTCCTCGTCGGTCGTCGCGGTGATGGCATCTTCGAAATAGCGCTGGATCATCTGCAGGACCTCGCAGTCCATGATGAACTTTTCAGGCGACGCGATCAGCCCGCCTTCAAGCCAGCCTGCCGCGTGATAGACCATGTTGGTCTGGCTCTGTACCGCCGACCAAAGCGAGTTCGACGTCTCCCACATCGCCTGACCGTCGGGGACGTTGGCGGCGCAGACGCCCGACGCGCGCATCGGCACGCCATAGAACCGGACCAACTGCCCCGTCATCTGCGTGGCGCGCATGTATTCCGGCGTGCCAAACGCAGGCGCGCCCGATTTCATGTCGACGTTGGACGTGAAGGTGCCGATGGCGACCGGGCAACCGGGATTGATATATTGCAGTAGGGCCACGGCAGGCAGCGCCTCGGCCAGCGACAGCGTCACGGCGCCAGACATCGTGACCGGCGCCATCGCCCCCGCGAGCGTGAAGGGCGTCACGACCACCGGCTGCCCGCGCCGCGCCATCCGCATCGCGCCATCCAGCATCGGATAGTCATGCTTGAGCGGGCTGACGGAATTGATGTTGGTATACATGCGCGGCTTGGCCTGGAATTCCTCTTCGGACAGCCCGCCCGCGATGCGCGCCATCTCCATCACGTCCTCGACCCGCTCGGCCCCGAGTGAATAGGCGTGGACGACCTTGTCGGTGATGGTCAGCTTTTCATAGAGGCAGTCGAGGTGGCGGACCGAGGGGTGAATGTCGATCGGCTCCACCGGATAGCCGCCCGCCACGTGGATGCAGTTGAAATACTGCGTCAGCTTCATGAATTCCTTGAACGTCTCGAAATCGCCGGAGCGTTTGCCGCGTTCCAGGTCCCAGGCGTTGGGGGGGCTGGAGACGTTGACGAACACCATGTGCTTGCCGCCAAGGATGATTTCGCGGTCAGGGTTGCGTGGCGTGATGGTGAATTGCGCGGGCGCGTGGCCCAGCATCTCCATGATGAAGTCTTCGTCCATGCGCACATTGGTGCCGTTCACCGTGCAGCCGGCCTGCTTGAGGATCGTGACGGCATCGGGGTTCATGAACTCGATCCCGATCTCCTTGATGATCCGCATGGCGGCCTTGTGAACCCGCTGGACGGCTTCGTCGTCAAGGGGTTCCGTCGGACGGTCGGTATTGACCGGAATGCGCCAAGGCATCTGGTCGATGACGGCCGTGCCAGCGCGTGCCTTGTTGCCAGCGCGCCCCCCGGCGCGGACCCTGCGTCCGGTGTCGTCGTTCATGCCAATATCCCCATCAATCGCTGTCGGATGTGCCGAAGCTGCCGTTGATACCAACATGGCCGATGCGCCAGCCGATTGGGAACTTTCCAAGCGACGCAAACATGTCGTTTTTGATCGATGGGCGTTTAGTTCGGGGACAGGGTGTCCAACCAGCCGGACAAGCTGCCGATGTCGGGCAGCACGATATCGGCATGCGCGACCAGGTCCGCGTGTCGCGCCACGCCTGTCAGGACCGCGACCGTCCGCATCCCCGCCGCTCTTCCAGCCTCCAGATCGTGCAGGCTGTCGCCGACCATCACCACGCGGGCGGGATCAAGGGACTGCGACCTTGCGAAGGCCAGACACATGCCCGGCCCCGGTTTGGGGCCATAGCCCGAGTCATATCCCGCGACAAAGTCGAAAAAACCGGTGATGCCATGCGCGTCAAGATGCGCGCGCGCTGGGGCCTCGGTATCGTTTGTCGCCACCCCCAGGCGCAGCCCGCGCGCCCGCATCGCTGACAAGAGCGGGATCAGAGGCACCGCCTCGGCCATCGGGGCCCCTTCGGCAAGGGTATTGATCTGATCCACCACATCGGCAAGCGCGCGGCCCGGAAGCTGCGGCAGCAAGGCCGCCGCGATATCGGCAGCAGTCGCCGATATCACCGGACTTGTGGGGTCAAAGCTCGCGGTCGCCGCGTCATAGCCGATCGCCTGCGCAAGCCTATGGGCGTGGTCTTCGTCAACCGCCAGCTCGTCCAGCAAGCGCGTGGCCCATCCAGACCAGCTCAGCGAAAAGTCGAACAGCGTGCCGTCCTTGTCGAAAAGTATCCCGTCAATCACCGTCTGCACCGCCTGTTTTATGTGTTGATCGTGGTCGCGAAGGATTTGCCATCACGTCCAATGCGGCACATCCCCGCCGGGAAGGTGGACGCGCGCCGCCATCGGCGCCGTAGGGGCCATGCCCGTGTCGGCGCAAAATGCCAGCAGTCGTGCTTCATCCTCCAAAAGAAAATCCAGGACCGACGCCATGAGCACCGGATCCTCGCCCACCCGTGCAAGATCGGACGGCGAAAGGCCGCTCCCGCCGAGGAAAGCGTTAACGACCTCTTCCTGCCGGGCGACCCATTCAAGGGCCTGCAAGGCAAGGATTTCAGCGGTTTCTTGCCTGTTCTGCAGTGTGATCCCCGCTTTCAACCCAAGATTGTCAACAAAATCGAAAATCTACGCAGTTTCGGAAACCAATTCTTAACCACTTCGCCCGCATTGTCGATAACAGCAGCAACAGTCTGAAAGACGGCAAGAAGATGGTCGGCAAAATCCTCATTGTCGATGACGTGGCGACCAACCGCATCGTCCAGAAGGTCAAGCTCAGTGCCGCATTCTACCAGCCGCTGCTGGCGTCGGATGCTGCCTCTTGCATTGCGATGGCGCGCGCCGAACGTCCAGACCTGATCTTGCTGGAACAGGTCCTGCCCGACATGTCCAATGCCGAGGTTCTGGAAAAGCTGTCGCTGGACCCCATCACGCGCGCCATCCCGGTGATCGTCATCACCTCGCAGCCCGACACGAGGGCCCGTATCGCTGCGCTGGCCGCGGGGGCGCAGGATGTGCTATCGCGCCCGGTCCATGATCAGGTTCTTCTGGCCCGCATTCGCAGCCTGATCCGGGCGCGAAGCGATCTGGACTCGGCGCAGGATCGCAGCGCCCCATTGCAGATGAACGAACCCGCGACTGCCTTCAGCTATCCGGGCAAGGTCGCACTTGTTTCGGCGAACGACGCGTCCGCGAAATACTGGCACGGCGTGCTCAAGGCGGACTTGCCGGGCCAACTGACGATCTTTTCCGGCGCGCAGAACCTTGCGGCATTCCTTTCCCACGCCGAGATCGCCACGGTACCGGATGTCTTTGTGGTCGAAACGGGCCTTGATGACGCCGAAGCGGGCCTGCGCATCTTGTCGGAACTGCGCAGCAGCCAGGTGGCGCGCCATTCGGCCGTCTGCCTGATCCGACCCAATGCCGATCCCGAAAGGGCGGCTTTTGCCTTTGACATGGGGGCGGATGACGTTTTCCCCAGCGCGATGCCACCCGCCGAAATCATCCAGCGCGTGCAGCGCCTGGTGTCGCGAAAGCGCGAAGCGGACCAGCATCGCGCCGCAGTCGAAGATCGCCTGCGGCAGGCCGTGATCGATCCTCTGACCGGCCTTTACAACCGTCGCTTCGCCTTGCCCCAACTGTCGCATATTGCGGAAAACGCGGTCGCAGCCGGCACCAGCTTTGCAACATTCGTCGTCGATGTAGACCGGTTCAAGGGCGTGAACGACCGTTTCGGACATGCCGCCGGGGACGTCGTTCTGGTCGAGGTTGCCAACAGACTGGCGACAAACCTTCGTGCCGGTGACCTGCTTGCCCGCATCGGCGGCGAAGAGTTCCTTGCAGTCCTGCCCGACATCGACCTGCCCGAGGCGCAGGGCATCGCCGAACGGCTTTGCCGCGCCGTGTCCGCGGAACAGTTTCATCTGCACGATGGGACCGCCATCGCGGTCACCGTCTCGATCGGCATTGCGATCAGCCACGCGACACCCGCCGACCAGATCATGGGGCTGATCGAGGACGCCGACTATGCGCTGCTCGCGGCCAAGACGGCGGGCCGGAACCAGGTCACGATGGGACGCAGCGCGGCGTAGCGCGATCCGTGTCGCGCCCTAGTTGGCGGGTCTTCTCGACCGCTTCATCGCGTTTTCCAGCCGGTCGGCGAACGCCGCGCGGTCATCGGGTGGCATCGCGACCAGCAAATCCAGCATCAGCTGCTGGCCCAGTTCCTGCCGGCGCGACGCGCGCTCGCTGCGGCGGGCAAAAAGGGCTTCCACCTTGTCGCGTTGAAATTCCGGGGCGCGCAACACTGCCATCAGTTCCGCCAGATCGCTCTGGACATCCCGGCGCTGTCCACGCAACTCCGGCGCGGCCCGCTGAAACGACCGCCGCAACGTTTCGCGGTCATCCCGGGCCAAGGCCTCGGTCAATGAGCCGAAATCCACTTCGCGCACCATCATGGGGCGTCCCTGCGGTCCGTCGCGCAGGATCGCCCCGCCGATCAGGCCAAGAAACATCAGGTTCAGGCCCAGCGACAGCACCAGGACAATCTTTGCCCAAGGGCGGCCGGCTGGCGTGATCGGAGCGTTTGGGTTGGCGTCGGTCATCCCCTACCCTTCCGCCAGAAAGTCGTCGTCGATCGAAAGCAGATCGACGCTGACATCAATATTCTGACCCCAGACGGTCGAGGACAGCGTGGCAATCGGCGCGGGCTGAACAAAGCCAAGTACCACCCCCACGACCGCTGCCGATCCAAGCCCCGCCAGCACCTTGCCGCCGCCAACCGCTGCCGCGATCCGGGCCCAGATCGACGCCTGCGGACGACCGGTTGCCGGGTAATGCCGCGCCGGCACAGACTGCGCATTGTTCTGCACCGTCACCGCATCCGCCAGGATACGCGCCATCAGCGCATCGGGCACATCGGTCCGCACCGCGCCAAGGTCGGCCAAAAGCTGGTCGAGTTCCCCATCCTTACCCGTCATCGCGTTCGTCATCCTCGTATCCCAGCGCGTCGCGCTGACCTGCCAGCGCCGCCGCCAGCGCCCGTTTGCCCCGTGCCGTCAGACTTTCGACTGCCTCGACGCTCATGTCCATGATCTCGGCAATGTCTGGATTGCCGAGCCCTTCGATATGCCGCAGCACGACCGCCTGCCGCTGCCGCTCCGGCAACCCGCCCAAAGCGCGCTCCAGTGCCTTCAGCCGGTCCGCCTGCAGCATCTGCGCCGCGACACTGGGCGCGCCGTCCGCAATGTCCGGCAGATCGGCGACATCCGCCGAAATCCGCCGGCGCTGGCGGCTGCGCAACCGGTCCATGCATAAATTGGTCGTGACGCGATATAGCCATGTGGCCACCCGCGCCTCGCCCTGCCGCCAATCGCCCGCGATGCGCCAAAGCCGTAGGAACGCCTCTTGCGCCACGTCCTCGGCCTCGGCGCGGTCGCCCGACAACAGCCGGGTGGCATAGCCAAGAATGCGCGGCGCGAACCGCTGGCTCAGCACATGCGCAGCCTGCCGGTCCCCGTTTGCAAAGAGAACCAGCAAGACCTCGTCCGAGGCTGTAGCGAAACCGTCCAGCGCCATCTCCATCCAGCCTCAGATGTACCGCATGCCCCGTTGCGGGCATAGCCCGACCGCGCGCGCAGTGGATGTCGCGCGCGCGGCTGGCAACCTGATCAGTTTGCAGGTCCGTCATTGCGATGCTTCGGGCGGCGATCGCCGCGACGTTCGGCCATCTTTTCGGCAGCGGCGTCCGCTTCTTCGCGCGTGATGGCGCCGTCGCCGTCCGCATCGATGCGGTCAAACATCTGTGCCGGTCCCGGGCGCGCGGCCATCTCTGCCGCCGACAACAGCCCGTCGCCGTTGGTGTCCATGCGGGTGACCATCTCAGCGGCCATCGCGCTGGCGCGGACGCTCATGTCAGCCAGATGCATCGCGGCAAGTTCCTCGGCGCTCATCAGCCCGTCGCCATTTGCGTCGGCCGCGGTCACGCGCGCAGTGCGGCTTGCCTCCATCTCGGCGGCGGTCACCTTGCCGTCCTTGTCGGCATCCAACTGGTCAAAGATGAATCCCTGCATCCCACCCTGACCGGGCCCACGATCAGCCAGTGCCGGACTGACAATGGCAATCCCGAGCGTTCCCAAAAGGGCCGCAGCCCCAAACAGTTTTGACGTCTTCATTTCAAGGTTCTCCATAAATGTGCTGCCCGGTCCTGTTCCGTCAGCCATGCACATCAAACGAGGGAAGCGGCGCTTTCCGTCGCAGCGGCACACAGTTTTCTTGGTGACAGGGGGACGCGGTCTCGCCACCCCGCATGCGACGATCCAGCCACTCACATTTTGCGATACGATGGCTTATGTCAGCCGGAACGCGATTCCTGTGCCACATCGGCGGCAATCCATGCCAGACAGGCGCATCATCCAGCATCGGCCTTTGCCATGAAACACGACACTGCACTTGTTCCCCCAGCACATGCCGAACGGCCGGTGCGCCCTGCGCTTTTGCGCGGCTGGAAGGGGCGTTGCCCGTCCTGTGGCGCAGGTCCGATGTTTCGCGGCTATCTCAAGGTACGTGACAACTGTCCCGTTTGTAGCGAGGACCTGTCCCATCAGCGCGCTGATGACGGCCCGGCCTATCTGACGATCCTGATTGTCGGACACCTGATGGCGCCCTTGTTGCTTTATGCATTCGTGCGCTGGCGACCAGACCCGTGGATCCTTGCATCGGTATTTTCGGTCGGCACGATCGGGCTGTCGCTTTATCTTCTGCCCAGGCTCAAGGGGGCATTGATCGGCCTGCAATGGGCAAAGGAAATGCACGGCTTTGGCGGCGCGCGTGACGACTGACACGGTACCGATCCGTGCCGCCGCCACGGTCGTGCTGTGGCGGCATGGACCGCCGGGTCCGGAGGTCGTCATGGGTCAGCGCGGGGCCGGGGCGGTCTTCATGCCATCGAAATACGTTTTTCCCGGTGGCGCCGTGGATCATGGTGATACGGGCTTGCCTGCCTATCAGGGGCTGTCCGACCTCTGTCGCCACCGGTTGTCGCTGGCACCCCTGGCAGATTCTCCCGGCGCGGATGCAATTGCGCGCGCGGCCTTGCGCGAACTGGACGAAGAAACCGGACTGACCGCCGCCGCGTCCGCCGACCTTCGCTTTGTGTTTCGCGCCATCACGCCTCCGGGGCGCGGTCGCAGGTTCGACGCGCGGTTTCTTTTATTGGCCGCAGGCGAAGTTACGGGCGACCGAGACGCATTTTCCAAGGCATCCGGCGAACTTGCCCATTTGCACTGGATCGGTCTGGCCGCGGCGCGCGCCCTGGACCTGCCCTTCATCACCGAAATCGTGCTGTCCGAAATCAGCGCGATCTTGCACGGCAAGGATCAGCCCGGAGTCCCCTTCTTTGACAATTCGGGTCCGGTGCCGGCGTTTCGGCGCCTGGACTGATCACGCAGCGTCGGCCTGTTCAACCTTTTGCACCGGATAGATGGGGTGCGGCACCGGGTCCTTGGCGCGGAAAAAGTAAAGCCGAAAGATTTCCCCGTAGCTGCGATACACATAAGCCTCGTTCCGGCGCAGGAAATGCGCACGCCGCGCCGCGTAAAGCGCCGGCAGCCGGTACCAGGGCGTGGTCGGATGCATGTGATGCACGACGTGAAAGTTGTTGTTCAGAAAGAACAGCGACAACGGCCCGCGATCCTCGACCACCACGGTCCGCGCGCGGGCAGCCTCGTGCGCGCGGTGTTCGAGATAGGTCCGGATTTTCAGCAGGCTGTAGCCAAGATAGACCGCGAGAATGTACCCCCAGGCCGGGATCGTCCCCACCGCGACAAGCCACCAGACAACCGGCACGGCCCCCAGCGCATTCAACAGCCAGGACTTTGCGATGCCCGGTGTGCCTGTGCGCGATGCCAGCCAGTCGCCCTTGAAAAGCGCCCAGAGACTGACCGCCGGCCCCACGACCATGCGTCCGAAAAGGGTGTTGTTGAACCGGTAAACCGACTGCACAGGTCGCGAGAGTGTTGCCCAGACCTCGGGGGCCTGAAAATTGGCTTCGGGGTCGTCAAAGGGGTCGGTCAGGTTCGGGTCGTAATGGTGCTGCAAATGCAAGTCGCGAAACCGCCCATAGGGCATGACGAACATCAGCGCAGGAAACACCAACGCCTCGTTGATGCGCTTGTTGGCGAACGGATGGCCGTGCAGCACTTCATGCTGCAATGACGAGAACTGCGCGATCGCGACGGCTGTCAGCAGCAGCGATAGCGGCGCGAAGCTGTCCCAAAGGGTCGTGCCGACCGCCCAGACGCCGTAGGTCACGATAATCACGAGAAGGGTCGGCCACTCAAATTCGCGTATTGTCTGGTTCATATCGCCCCAAGCACCCTTTTTTCTTTGAATTTCTATGCCTTGCGGCGCATTGTGGGAATACAGAACATTCGCAACACGACCCACCGTATGGTGATAATAGACCCCGGGTGTTGACCATGTCAGACAAACGTGACCGATCCGCCGTCTTTCGCGATCGTCTGGCACAGGGCCTGACACTGCGCGGCATGTCGCAAAGCGCACTCGCCCGGGCGTCGGGCGTGGACCGGTCCACCATCTCGGCCCTGCTCGGTGCCGGGACGCGTCTGCCAAACGCCCAGCTTGCCGCGGACTGCGCGACGGCGCTGGGTGTGACGTCGGACTGGCTTTTGGGCCTGTCGGACCGGCCCGAACCGCTGCAGGCTTTGCTGGCCGAGGCCATCACCATCACCGAGGCCCCGCGCGCGCTTTTCGACGACGCGATCTATGCCTGGCACCGCGAAGCTGCGGGCTACAAGATCCGCCACGTGCCGGCGACGCTGCCAGACATGCTGAAGACGCGTGCCACGGTCGACTGGGAATATCGCGCGGCCCTTGGCGCGTCGGCCGATGTCGCAATCACCGCCTTTCAGGAACAGCTTTTATGGTTGCGTGGCGCGCGCAGCGACTATGAGATCGCCCTTCCCCTGCACGAGCTGACCTGCTTTGCCGAAGCGTCGGGCTATTGGTCCGGCATGCCGGCAAAGCTGCGGCTGGACCAGCTGGATCACCTGATCGGGCTTTGCAACGCGCTATATCCATCGCTCCGGCTGTATCTTTTCGACGCGCACCGCGTCTATTCGGCCCCCGTCACGATCTTTGGCCCGCATCGCGCAGTGGTCTATCTCGGGCGGCATTACCTGTCGTTTCAAGACCAGGCGACCGTGCAGGTCCTGTCCCAGCATTTCGACTGGCTGGTGCGCGAAGCCGCACATGGCGCGCGCATGGTCACCGACCATCTGGAACGCCTGCGCGCCGGGATCGAGCCCGACGACTGACCCTAATCGACCTTCAGGGTCGTCAGATCGTAGCCGTTGAAATCAAGGATTTCCCGCGCTGCCGCCAGACGGTCGGCCGGCAGATCCTCTTTTCTGTCCAGCACAAAGCCGAACGCACCGGAGGGTGTGCCGATCACCAGTGTGCGGTTGTCGGTATCATCCCAAAGGACCCACCATGGCTCGCCCCCGCCGATGGTGAACCGCCCGGGTCCGACGCGCGTCACGGCCCCCGACCATTCCTGCATGCGCCCCGCGACACACAAGCGGGCGTCCCCGCTGGTCTTTCCCGACGCATCGCGGGCAAAAGTCGCCTTGCCCCCCGCACATCCCGGCCCGGTCGCAAAGCCTGCGACCTGTTGCCAGGTACCGCTCAGACGGGACAGATCAAAGCTCGCATTGGAATAGATCGGATCGCCGGGCGCGCGCAGCGGATCTTGATCGGAAGACGGCCCGCAAGATGTCAGGCCCAGCACCAGCCCAGCAACAAGCAGCCCCATCCTGCCGCTCAAGCCGCAAGCAGGCGACATCAATTCAGGCACAGCGACACTCGTCTGCCGTCTTCCTGCAGCACGTCATTGCACCCCCAAAGCGGATCAAACGGCGCGCAGGTCCTTGATCTGGCAAGGCATTGACCGTCGCACTGACCTTCCCTTTCGCAGGACTTTCCGCCGTCGCGGGTCTTGCGGACACACGTATGCCCCGCCCCCCCGCCGATCGCCTGCCAGCGACCTTCGGCCTTTTCACAGCGAATCTGCTCGCGCGTTTTGGCGACTTCGGCAACGACGGGCTCGGGCGACGGGACGTCTGCCGCACCCTCGGCGCTGTCATCGGGTCGGGGCTTGGGGCGCGCGTCTGGCCCTGCGGCATCCGCATCAGCCTGCGTCGCCGCGACCGGCACCAGAGGTTCCGCCGCATCGACCATAGCGGGCGCCAGGGGGTCCGCCAGCGTCGTCGTCGCAACATCTTCGCCCACAAGGGTCGGCGCATTGCCCGTGGCGGCATCCCCGGTCAGCGCCCCTGGCACACATCCCTGCAGAAAGACCGCGAGGACCGCCATGATCATTGCCCTGCGCTGCATCGCTCCTCCACCCCAGATTGCGCCAAAAGGACCCCATGCCGGGTCAGGATGCAAGTCGGCAATCAATAGGGTTGCGGATGGGCCTGATGCGCAAGCGCGATTTCGTCCAGGACCTCGGGCGTCAGCACAAGGCCGGCGGCACCGAGATTCACCGACAGCTGATCCAGCGTCGTCGCGCCGATGATGGGAATGGTGACGAACGGGCGCGTGCGACACCAGGCGATGGCCATCTGCGAGGGATCCAGCCCGTGCCGTTCGGCAATCGCAAGATAGGCATCCACGGCTGTGAACGCGCGCGCTGTGGCCCTTCCGCTGAGGTCGGGGTTCTTGGTGCGACGCGACGCTGCGGGGAAAGCATTGCCCACGTATTTCCCCGTCAACAATCCTGTCGCAAGCGGCGAGAACGCCAATAGCGGGAAATTCTCCATGACCGACAGTTCGGCCCAGTCGGTATCGAACTGACGACACAAAAGCGAATACTCGTTTTGCACCGACATCATGCGCGGCAGGCCGTGCGCCAATCCCAGTGCCAGCCAGCGACCCGCGCCCCAGACCGTCTCGTTGGAAAGTGCAATATGGCCGATCTTGCCCTCGGCGATCAGTTCGGCGGCAACTTCCAGCAACTCCATCATGTGCGCGTCGCTCTTTGCAGCATCCTGTCCCGAAGGGTCAAAGCGCCACGTCTGGCGAAAGTGATAATGGTTCCGACTGGGCCAATGCAGCTGGTAAAGGTCGATATGGTCGGTCCGCAGCCGACCAAGCGACCCCTCGACGGCCTGTCGCATGACCGCGCCGGTCAAAGGACCACCGTTGCGGACAGCGTCCATCCCAGGCCCGGTGACCTTGGTCGCAAGGACCACGCGGTCGCGCAACCCGCGCGAGGCAAACCAGGTGCCGATGATCTCTTCGGTGCGCCCGACTGTCGGGGCAGACACCGGATTGACCGGATACATCTCGGCGGTGTCCCAGAAATCGACACCGTGATCCATCGCCAGGTCCATCTGGGCGTGACCGTCCGCCTCCGTATTCTGCGTGCCCCAGGTCATGGTGCCAAGGCACAGCTCGGACACAGTGAGGCCGGTCCGGCCAAGAGGAATGCGCTTCATGCCGGTCTCCGCTGTTGTCGCTGGCGGCCAGACCCTAGCGGGACTTGCGCCAGTGGCAAGGATCACCGCGCAAGTCACCCGGCAAAAAAGCCGGTAGTCGTGGCAAACGTCACAGGGTCGCGAAACGTCGCCGCATAACTGCGCATGCGGCGCGCCCTGCCATTGCCGGAACCATCCCGTCTGGCCCTTGACCCAACCATGCGCTAAACGGTGCAGCGACCAAAGACACAAAGGCCCCGCATGGCACGGATACTGATTACCTCGGCAATCCCATATATCAACGGCATCAAGCATTTGGGCAACCTGGTGGGCAGCCAGCTTCCGGCTGATCTCTTTGCCCGCTACATGCGCGGCCGGGGTCATGAGGTGATGTTCATCTGCGCCACCGACGAGCACGGCACACCTGCCGAACTTGCCGCTGCCAAGGCGGGCAAGCCTGTCGCTGAATATTGCGCCGAGATGCACGCAGTGCAGGCAGAAATCGCGCGTGGCTTCCGGCTGAGCTTTGATCATTTCGGCCGGTCCTCCAGCCAGCGCAACCACCGCCTGACGCAAGCCTTTGCAGGGGCGTTGGACCGTGCCGGCCTGATCGAGGAAGTCTCCGAAAAGCAGGTCTATTCC
>JANPKV010000117.1:0-2863 GCA_031426185.1 Rhodobacterales bacterium
CGATCACCGGCAGGTTCATCAGCATCAGCGCCAGCATCAGCCCGATGCGCGAGTCAAAAAGCCCGGTGCGCTGAAAGATCAGGTACATCGGGATCAGCACGGCGGCGGCGGGCATCATCTTGGTGGACAGCATCCACATCAACAGGTCCTTGGTGCGCTTGCCCGGGACGAACGCCATCGACCAGGCCGCCGGAATCGCGATCAGAAGGCCCAGAAGCGTGGAACCGATCGACAGGATCACCGAATTCCAGAAAAACCGCGGATAATCCGACCGTTGCCAGACCTCGGCATAATTCTCCAGCGTCCAGTCGGCCGTGAACAGCTGCGGCGGCGAGGCAACCGCGCTGACCTCGGTCTTGAAGCTGGTCAGGATCGTCCAGAGCACCGGAAAGAAGATCAGAAGGGCAACCGTCCAGGCGGCTGCGGTGAACAGCAACTTGCGGCGGGGGGTGACTGCGCGGGCCATGTGGTTCTGCGTCCTTCAGGCGTCGAGGTTCTTGCCCATGCTGCGCATGAGAAAGTAGGCAACGATATTGGCAAGAATGACGGCGATGATCCCGCCTGCCGCCGCGCGGCCGATATCCTTGGCGATCACCGCCTGTTTGTAGATCATGTAGGGCAGCGTGGTCGATGCCGACCCCGGCCCGCCTTGCGTGGTGGTGAAGATCTCGCCGAAGATGCCCAGAAGAAAAATCGTCTGGATCAGCACCACGACGGTAACCGCGCGCTTCAGGTGCGGCAGCACGATATAGCGAAACCGGCTGAAGGCGCCCGCCCCGTCCATTTCCGCCGCTTCAAGCTGTTCCGAAGACAGCGACTGCAGCGCCGTCAGCAGGATCAGCGTCGCAAAGGGCAACCAGACCCAGGACACGATGAAGATGACCGAGGACATGGGATAACTTTCCATGAACAGGATCGGCTGCATGCCCAGTCCTTGCGCGAAGGAGGCGAACATGCCGTTCTGGGGGTGCATGAACAGGTTTTCCCAGATCGAGGCGGCCACGGGCGGCATCACGAAAAAGGGCGAAATCACCAGGATCCGCAGGGGTCCCTGCCCCCAGACCGGCTGGTCGATCAACAGCGCGATCAGCACGCCAAGCACGATGGTGATCACCAGCACGCCGACGACCAGCAGCAAGGTGTTGGAGATGGCCTGCCAGAAATCGGGGGAATTGAAGAACCACGCATAGTTCCGGAACCCGGCCCAGCCGGTGCGGTCGGGCGACAAGAGGCGATAGATGCGGAACGAAAACCACAGCGTCAGCGCCAGCGGAACGATCATCCAGATGAACAGGACGATGACGGAAGGTGCGACCATCAGACGGGCAGCGATGCGAGAAGAGTGCGTTGCCACGGGGGTGTCTCCGTTTCAGATGTGACGCTGATCCAGTTGCGCCGACGGTCGCCGGGCAAGGTTCCCCCGCATCTTGGGACATGCGGGGGAAAGGGCAGATCCCCGGCCCCTGACTTTGGGGGCCGGGGTTCGAGGGCTTACTTGATGTAGCCGGCCGACGTCATTTCGTCGACGGCCAGGGCCTGCGCCTCGGCAAGTGCTTCATCGACCGTTTTCTGCCCGGCCAGCGCGGCCGAGAAGATTTCGCCGACGGACGTGGCAAGACCCGCGAACTCGGGGATCGCCACAAACTGCACGCCGACATAGGGCACGGGTTTCACCGACGGATTGGTCGGGTCAGCCGCGTTGATCGAATCGATCGTCATCTTGGCAAAGGGCAGCGCCGCATATTTCGGATTTGCGTACAGCGAGGTGCGCGTGCCGGGAGGAGCAGCAGCCCATCCTTCCTTGGACGCGACAAGGGCCAGATAGTCCTTGTTGGTCGCCCAGTTGACAAAGGTCTTGGCCGCATCCTTGGCGTCGGACGATGCCGGGATTGCCAGCGACCACGCCCAGAGCCAGTTCGCCCGCTTGCCGAGGCCCGCGTCGGGTGCCAGCGCAAATCCGACCTGATCGGCAAACTCCGATTGCTTGGGATCGGTCAGCGACGATGCCGAAACGGTGGCGTCCATGCGCATTGCGCACTTGCCCTGCAGCGACAGCGTCAGGTTCTCGTTATAGCCGTTGTTGGACGCGCCGGGAGGACCGTATTTGGTCAGCATCTCGACGTAATCCGTCATCACGGCTTTCCATTCGGGCTGGTCGAACTGGGGTACCCAGTTTTCGTCGAACCAGCGCGCGCCATAGCTGTTGGCCATGGTGGTCAGGAAGGCCATGTTCTCGCCCCAGCCGGCCTTGCCACGCAGGCAGATGCCGTAGATGCCGGCCTCGGTGTCGGTCATCGCGGCGGCTGCGGCCTTGATGTCGTCCCAGGTGGGCGCGTCCGGGATGGTGATCCCGGCTTTTTCGGCGAGGTCCTTGCGGTAGTTCACAAAGGACGATTCCCCGTAGAAAGGAGATGCATAAAGGTTGCCGTCCACGGTCAGTCCGCCGCGGATTGCGGGCAAGAGGTCGTCGACATCATAGTCGGCGGGCAGATCGTTCAGGCTTTCCAGCCAGCCCTGCTTGCCCCAGATCGGAACTTCGTAGGTGCCGATGGTGATGACGTCGTATTGGCCACCGTCGGTCGCGATGTCGTTGGTGACGTTCTGGCGCAGGACGTTTTCTTCCAGCGTCACCCATTCGACCTTGATGTCGGGGTGTTTGGCATAAAAGTCGTCCATCAAGCCTTGCATGCGGATCATGTCGCCGTTGTTGACGGTCGCGACGGTGATCGTGGTTTGGGCCGCAGCGGCGCTGACAAGCGCAGACACGGCACAGGCGCCCAAAAGCACCCGCATCGATATGGTCATGAGTATCCTCCCTGTGCATGAGCATTTGCCCATTGCGTGGGCGAATACTCATTGCGAC
>JANPKV010000118.1:0-27958 GCA_031426185.1 Rhodobacterales bacterium
GGCCTGGTCCAGCGTGGCGTCGGTCACCTCCCAGGTGATGTTGAGCGGGGTGAACACCTCGGCGATGCCCTTTTCCTCTTCGACACCATAGGATGCACCTGGCACCTCGACGGGCATCCAGACGAAATCGCCTTCTTTCACAAGGCCCTTGTCGACCAGATACTGTGCCCAGGACCGGCCCACGAAGCGCAGGTCGCCGCCCACATAGGCGTTCCAGTCCGGTGCCGCGTCGGGGGTGTTGAAGTTCACCACCGGAATGCCCGCCGCCCGCGCCTCAGCCACGACATCCACCATCGAGCCGGGGTCAGGGCTGGTGGAGCAGATGCCGTCCGCGCCCGCTGCAATGGCTGCGCGAACAGCCTCTTGCTGGCTTGGCACGTCCCCGGAATGGAACGACGTGTTGACAGTGTGACCGGTATCTTCGGCCCAGGCCTCGGCACCCTGCAGGAAATAGGTCCAGACCGGATCGGCCGGACCGCCATGCGACACCCAATAGAAGGTCTTGCTTTCATCCTGCGCAAACGCCGCGCAAGTCGACAGGGCAACCGTTGCAACTGCCCCCAGAAGTGTCCGTCTCAGCATTTCGTTTTCCTCCCTCTCTCTGTTGTCGCACGGTTCCGCAAGGTGCGGCGCGGGCGATCCCGATCAGGGCAGCCGGACCCCCTCCCCGGAATCCTGTCTGTCCATAAATGTGTCGAACTCCCCCAAAAGGTGCCGCGACCCGATGTCGGCTTTGGGGGTCGGCGTTGATCTTCACAACCACTGCGAGCCCGGGAATGGATGCAAAGCATTCAAGCTGAAGCAACGCCTATTCTGTCCTAAAGTCACGCAGAATTTGGCACAGCAATGGCTGCGAAACCTTTCGGACTGCACGCTAAACGGTGCTGGTAGGCCAAAACGCCGCTGGACAGGTTTACCGCGTTTGCAAATGTCGGCTGATGGACTAGCTTTTTCTCCAAAGCGCAAGAAATCCGATGCTCATCCTGACAAATGCAACCTTGTGGAATCCGGGCGTGCTCGAGACCCGGAGCCTTCCAAAGAAGTTCCTGGGCCGGGTTCTGCTGGTTCCGTCTGTCGCAGGTCCCCGTCTTTGGGCGCGACTGGCGGTCGAAATGCAGCTTTTGCGGTATGTGGTCACGCTTTTGCCCTTTGCGGTGCTTCCCCTGATGGTCCGTGACCTTGCGTTGCCCGTCATGCAGGCACCGGCCTTGATGATCCTGCTGGTTGCGCTGGTCGAGTTGAAGGTGTTGCGTTTGACGGCAGGGGGGCGTGCGGTGCAGGTGGGCGCGGACGAGGCGGCCCGCCGGCTCGACACGCTCGGCTTTCGGGCGCGCGGCTGCCTGAGACGGATCGCAGCCCGGCACGACATCAGGGAGGGGGCGTTGCGCCTTGTGATCGAACAGTCCGAACTGGCGCGGATTGCGCCCCTGACGCTGGTCTCGGTGCAAAGCGACCTGCCGCGCGCCCATGTCCTGTCGCTTGATGTCGAAGATCGCGCGCTGCTGGACGGCAGCCTGTTTGATGAAGCACTCAGCGAGCGGGACCTGCTGGCAGTCAATCACCGGGACGATGTCTATATTCGCGACATCGCGCAGGAAGCCCGGGCGGTGTCGGCCCACGCCCGGCTGGCGGCCCTGCTCGAGACGGGCGCACCGGCGCGATGAGCGTGAACGCAACCACCGTTTCCGCTGGAGAAGCGCTGCGGGTGCTCGGGGCAGGCTGGGCCGCGCAGCATGCAGGCGGCATGACGGTATCGTGGATGCTGCACGGGCGCCCGGGCGTCGGCAAGACCGAGCTGGTTCAGACCCTGGCCGCACGGATCGGTGCCGAACTTTACGACTTGCGTCTGACCACCATCGAGCCGCAGGACCTTCGTGGACTGCCCTACTACGACCATGCCACTGCCAAGACGGTCTGGTATCGTCCCGAGGATCTGCCCGACACCGACAGACCGGCCATCTTGTTTCTCGATGAACTGACGGCCGCCGCGCCTTCGCTGCAACCCACGGTCTACGGACTGCTGCAAGAGCGGCGGGTGGGGCGCCACCTTTTGCCGCCCAGCGTGATGATCGTGGCGGCAGGCAACCAGGTCGAGGACGGTGCGATCGCCTATGACATGGGCACGGCGCTGAGCGATCGGCTGATCCACATGATCGTGCAGGCAAGCGCGGATGACTGGTTGGCCAATTACGCCATCGCCGCAGGCATTCATCCCACGGTGGCCGCCTTTATCCGCACGCGCCCGGACCTTCTGGAGACCACCGAAAGCAGCCTTCGCCGCGGCCAGATGATTGCCTGCACGCCGCGCAGCTGGACGCGTGTCAGCCGCATCATGGACAACATCGCGGATCGGGCGATCCGGCAGGTGATGATCGCAGGGACGGTCGGAGCGGCCCCGGCGGCCGAATTCGCGCTGCTGGCGGACGAGATTTCGGCAACGGTGCGCATCGACGAGATGCTGGCGACGCCACGGGCTGACCGGGCCACCCTTTATCCCCACACGCTTCACGGTCTGACGGCGCTGGTGTTCGGGCTTGTCGGCTTGGCGAAGCGCGAGACGCTGCCTGCGGCGATCGAGATTCTGGCGGATCTGCGGCTGCACAAGGGGCTGGCCGCCGGGGGTCTGCCGACAAGCGAACTGGCCAGCTTCGGATTTGAACTTTTGATCGGCCGCGCGCTTGGGCAAGGCTGGCAGGACGTCTTTTCCGCGTCGGCGGCCTATGCAGACTATGCCGCCGACCGTCGGGCCATGGGCTTGCCGTGACGCGTCATTCGGCCCGCGCCGCGCAGGCCATCGCCCATCTGGGCGAAGTGGATGCGGCACTTGCGGTTCTGGCGCTGTGGTGTCGGCACCGCGACGGACTTGGACCGACGACGACGCGGGGCGAGGTAATCAGCTACGCGCCGGGGTTTGATCACCAGGGCTTGCCCGAACAGGTCGGACTGGTCGCCCACCATGTGCTGCATGTGGCGCTTCGGCATTCGGCGCGGTCCGCATTTCTGGCCGAACGCCTTGGCGATGCCTTCGATCCGGGGCTGTTCACGCTGGCAGCGGACGGCATCATCAACGAGACCCTGATCCTTGCCGGGCACGCGATCCCCCGTCCCGCCGTCACGCTGACGGACCTTCTGGCGGCAGCGGGGATGCCCGAGGCGACGGCCGTGGCCGCGCTGGAACGATGGGATGCCGACCGGCTCGCGATGGCGCTGCACAGCGACCCCGAGCGGGCAAAGCGCCTGCGCAACTGGGCCCGGACGCGCGGCTTTTCGGACGACCTGGAGGCGGGCGACCGCGACGATGAGGGCGCCGCACAGTCTGCCACCGACTGGCGCAACCAGATCCTGCGCGCGATGGAGGTTGGGCGCAAGGCGGGCTCCGGCATCGGGCGGCTTGGCGCGATCCTTGCGGACCTCGCGCCCGATGCGGTGCCCTGGGAGGTGGTCTTGCGCGGTCTGCTGGCCCGGGCGCTGGCCGAACGTGCAAGGCCGAACTGGCGCCGTCCGGCAGGGTCTTTTGTTGCCCGCCTGGCCGAAGCGGAAAGACAGGGCGGCGCCTTGCCTGCATTCGAGCCCGGGCGCCAGCGGACGGACCACCGCCCGACAATCGCCATCGGGCTTGACACCTCCGCGTCCATCGATGCGCAGACCCTTCGGCTTTTCTGGGCCGAGGCGGAAGGCATTGCACGCCGCACCGGGGCTGAGGTTCACCTGCTGGTTTTTGATGAGACGGTCGACCGGTCGCTGCGGCTCGATCCGACCGCGCGGCGGGGGCGCATGGACCATGAGGTGCGAACAGGCGGCGGCACCGACTTCACCGACCTGTTCGACAGGTCTGCCCGTCTTACCCCATCGGTCCTTGTGGTCTTGACCGATCTTGACGCACCGATCCCCGCCAAACCCGCCTTTCCGGTGATCTGGGCAGTGCCGAAAAGCGCCGAGGCCCCACCCTTCGGCACGCTTCTTGTCATCGGCGATCCCTAGGCCGGCGCATCGCAGGAATTCAGGCGGGCAGTCCGGGGTCCCGTCAGACCAGACGTTCGCCGGAAACCATCACGACGCCAAAATCCATCGTCATCGCATCGCGTGCAGTGCAGCACCTTTTGGTCTTGGTCCCGGCGACGAGGACCATCAGCGTCCCGCCAACGGCATGAGGAACAGCAACGGTCAGTCCTGGTCGCCCGACGCGCTTTGGGTGATCAGGCGCGCGCTTTGCTGGCCCTTGAGGTATGTCCAAAGCCAGTTCCAGGCCACCGCAGCGCGGCTTCGGGCGCCGATGAGAAAGAAGATGTGCGCGATGCCCCAGAACCACCAGGCAAGCCTGCCGCGCAAGTGCAGGCGTCCCAGGTGGACGACGGCCGCGCCGTTGCCGATGGTCGCGAGGCTGCCTTGATGGCGATAGCGAAAAGGCTCGGGCGGTGCCTTTCCGTCCAGCCGCGCCCGGATGACACGGGCGACATAGGTGCCTTGCTGTTTGGCGGCGGGGGCCGTGCCGGGCACCAAAGCGCCATCCGAACTTGGCACGGCGGCGGTATCGCCGATCACGAAGATCCATGGCTTGTCCGGAACTGTCAGGTCGGGGGAGACCTTGACGCGTCCAGCGCGATCCGCCTCGACGCCAAGCCAGGCAGCAGCGGGAGAGGCAGCGACTCCAGCCGCCCAGATGGCGGTGCGGCACGGGACGAACTCGTCCCCCAAGGTCAGCCCGTCGGCGGTGCAGGCGGTCACCGGCACGCCCGTGCGCACTTCGACGCCACGCTCGGTCAGGGCGTCGCGCGCATAGGCCGACAAGTTCTCGGGAAAGGTGGCAAGGATGCGGGGACCTGCTTCGACCAACAGGATCCGCGAGGTGCGGGTGTCGATGTTGCGAAAGCTGCCCGGCAGGGACACCTTTGCCAGTTCGGCGATGATGCCGGCAAGTTCGACCCCGGTTGGCCCCGCGCCGATGACGCCAAAGGTCAGCAGCGCACGCTGAATGTCCGGGTCCGTCTCGCGCTCGGCACGTTCGAACGCCATCAGCAGATGCCGCCGGATGGTGATCGCGTCTTCGAGCGTTTTCAGGCCCGGCGCGACATCTTCCCATTCGTCGTGACCGAAATAGGCATGCCGCGCACCGGTCGCGATAACGAGCGTATCGAATGCAAGCCGTCCGCCATCGTCCAAGATCACGGCCCTGGCCTCCGCATTGATGCCGTCGACGCGGGCCAGCAACGTGGTGACATCGCGACGACGTTCCATCAATCCCCGGATCGGCCAGGCAATTTCCGAGGTGGACAGGATGGTCGTCGCAACCTGATAGAGAAGCGGTTGAAACAGATGGTGGTTGCGCTGGTCAACAAGCGTAATCCGCGCGCCCGCTCCGCGCAGTCGGTGGACGGCCTGCAACCCGCCGAACCCCGCACCAATCACGACCACATGATGCGGGGGGGAGGGCTCCATCTTCAGCGCGAGGCTGTGTAAAGCTTGGTGGCGATCTCAAACATTTCTTCGGGCGCGTAGTCCGGCGAAAAGGCCGAAGGAACGCCGACAAGCTGCTGAATCTTTCCACCCTCGGGCATGCCTTCCACAACTTCCAGTTCTCCCGGCGGATCGTCAGGCAATGCCACCTCGCCGTTGGCCCAGATTCCGGAGATTTCCCGATAGTCCGTGTCGCTCCAAGTATATAGGCGACGGTGCGACCCCTCGTCGAGGTACTTCTGGCACTCCGGTATGTTGCCCAGCGGGATGTTCGGCACCGGCAGCATCTTTTCGATGGCAACCCCCGTCAGCTTTTTGATCGCAAGCGCATAGGCATGCGCATGCACCGATCCCCGGACCAGCAGATAGCCGCAAACCTCGCGCCCGGTGGGGTCGCTCAATGTCTCGTAGACGCGCAGCTTGTGCAGACGGGCGCCGCATTCCAGATGGAAATTGTGCAGCAGGTCAAAGATCACGTTGCCGGTCGTGGTGATGAAGTCGTTGTTCCATGACACGCCGTTCGCGTTGACGGGCGTGGCGCCGCCCCCGTTCGACAGGAAGGCAGAGGCAAGGCGGATGTCTTGCATCGCCTCGAATGGCGACTTGGAGATATCACCGCCGCTGGCCTCGTCGCCGTCCGGGATATCGGGTCCGTTGTTGAGCATGGCCACGCCATTGCTGACCAGTTCGACATGGGCCAGTTCTTCGGCCGTGATCGACGCGACGAGGCTGTAGAAGGGGCGCAACTTGTCCTTGCTGCGGAAATTGAAGCTTTGGAACATGTAATTGCCCAAAGTGGACATCTCGCCATATTTTCCGCCCAAAAGCTCCTGGAGCGCCGCGGCGGCATTGCAGTCTTGCATTTTGGGTGGCGGCAAATCGGTTATCAATCGGTCAACACGCATGAACATTGGCATTCTCCCGGTCCAGGTGGCTCTACCGTCAATTGATCAGGCGACTTCATAGTCTGGCCACTCGTGCTGAACACCTCGAGAGGGGCTTGGTTCCGCCGCATCGACCCATGGTTGTCGGGGCGATTATTCGGAAGATTTCGCAATCTTCCGAACCTGCGCGCCACTCTTTCGATGTTGCGGGGGAACGTGAATGCCCTGTCGGCGTTGGTCGTGTGGCCGCTTTTGGCATGGCTTTCACAAAGGATAGAAATGATGGACTCGATGCTTCCCGCCTTTATCGTGTTTGGCATCCTGCTTGCCATTGCGCTGATCGGCCTCATCAAATCAAGCGCGACTGCGGAGCGGATCGATGCCTCCGGGTCCGGTCCGCGCGACGACCGCGACTACAATGTGAGGCGTGACGACAGAACGCAGGTGTCGGGCACCGGTCGGCTGTAAGCCGGCCTGCCGAACGTCGGGCACTGCCCGGTTATCGGCGCTGTCGGTGTATCCGCTGCGCCCACCAAGCGCGGGGGTGTCTCGGCCAGCGGCACCCCTCCGTGGCTCGCGCCTCGCGCTCGAGACTTTCACTGTCATCAAGGAGGCCTACCTTGGCTGCACGTCCCGTCTGGAAAGGTCAGTTGCGGCTGTCTTTGGTCTCCATCGCGGTGGAGATGTATTCCGCGACCGTCACCGGGGCGCGCGTCAGCTTTCGCCAGATCCACAAGCCGTCGGGAAAGCCGATCAATTACGAAAAGGTGGCGGCGGGGGTGGGCCCGGTCGACAAGGATGACATCTTCAGCGGGTTCGAGATCGAGAAGGATGAATTCATCCTGATCGACCCCAAGGAAATCGATGCGATCAAGCTGGAGACCAAGAAGACCTTTGAACTGGTCCAGTTTGTCGGTCAGTCCGATATTTCTCCGCTGTATTACGACTCGCCCTATTATCTCGTGCCGGCCGATGATCTGGCCCAAGACGCCTACCGCGTGGTGCGTGACGCATTGCGTGTGGCGGGCAAGGTCGGATTGGGCCAGATCACGATGCGTGGCCGCGAGCATCTGGCCGCCGTGCGCCCCTGTGGTGACGGGCTGCTGGTGGAGACGCTGCGCTATGCCGACGAGGTCCGTGCGGCCGATCCACTGTTTTCGGACATCAGCGACGACGCGGCGGATGCCGATCTGCTGGATGTCGCGACAGCGCTGATCGACCGCAAGACCGCCCCCTTCAAGGCCGAGAATTTCAAGGACCACTATTCCATCGCCCTGCGCGAAATGATCGAGGCCAAGCGCGCCAACCGCAAGACGCCCCGCATCTCCACCGAAGGCGCGCCGACCGCGCCATCCGGCAACGTGATCGACCTGATGGCCGCGCTGAAGCAAAGCCTTGCCAAGTCGGGCGGGGGCAGTGCCAAGCCGAAGGCGGCTGAGACGGCGACCAAGAAAGCGCCGGCAAAGGCGGCCAAGAGCAGGGCCAAATGACGCGGCCGCTGCAAGAATACCGCGACAAGCGGGATTTCAGCCGGACACCCGAACCTGCCGGTGATGATGCGCACCCCGTGTCGTCCGGGCGGTCCTTCATCGTGCAGAAACATGCGGCCACCCGCCTGCACTGGGATCTGCGTCTGGAATGGGACGGCGTCTTGCTCAGCTGGGCGGTGACGCGCGGCCCCAGCGCTGCTGTCTCGGCAAAGCGGCTCGCCGTGCGCACCGAAGACCACCCGTTGGACTACGCGACCTTTGAAGGCACGATTGCAAAGCCGGCTTACGGTGCGGGCACGGTCATGCTGTGGGATCGCGGCACCTGGGCCCCGTCGGGCGATGTCGATGCAGGCCTGGCCGAAGGGATGCTGAAATTCGTGCTGTCCGGAGAGCGGATGCGCGGCGCCTGGATGCTGGTGCGGATGAAGCCCCGACCGGGAGAAAAGCGCGAAAACTGGTTGCTGATCAAGGAACACGATGCCCATGAGGAAGACGATCCCGAAGGCCTTGTGACCACGCATGTGACCAGCGTGGCAACCGGTCGGGACATGGACGCCATCACAGCGGGAGCCGCGGTGCAAGCCAAGCCTCGTGCCAAGACCAAGGGCGCAAAGCGGCTGCCAGGTCCCCCGTTCCAGCCGGTGCAATTGGCCAAGCTGCATACAACCGTTCCCGATGGCGACGACTGGTTGCACGAGGTCAAGGTGGACGGCTATCGCTGTCTTGCGGCAATCGGTGGCGGCATGGTGCGTCTTTATACCCGCAACGGCCTGGACTGGACGACGCAGTTCGGCACGCTGGTGCCGGCGTTTGAGGGCCTGCCTTGCGACACCGCGCTGATCGACGGCGAGGTCGTGGCGGCGGGCGTATCCACCAACGCCTTTTCGGAATTGCAGACCCGGCTGAAACACGGTGGGTCGCTTGGGTTTGTGGCTTTTGACCTTTTGCAGCTTGACGGGCGTGACCTGACAGCGTTGCCGCTGGTGGACCGCAAGGCGGCGCTCGAAGATCTTGTCTCAGGGGCCAGCGGGGCCATCCAGTATTCCACGCATATCGAAGGTCGCGGGGCGGCTGCCTGGAAACAGGTCTGCGAAGCGGGTCGTGAAGGGTTGATCTCCAAGCTGGCCAACGCCCCCTACCGGGCCGGACGGAACGGCAGCTGGATCAAGCTCAAATGCGGGCTGCGTCAGGAATTTGTCATCGGCGGCTGGTCGCCCTCGGCGTCGAAAGGTCGCCCGTTCGCATCGCTGCTGATGGGGACGTTCGAAGGCGACCGGCTGATCTATCGCGGACGCGTCGGCAGCGGGTTTGGAGAGCGCGAGTTTGCCGAACTTGCCCCCCTGCTTCAAAAGCTGACCCGCAAGACCCCTGTGTTCGCGCAGGTGCCGCCCGAGGCGCGCGACGCCAGATGGGTAACGCCGGAGCTTGTCGCCGAAGTGAAGTTCACGGAACTGACAGGGGACGGCCACATCCGGCACGGCACCTATCAGGCGCTGCGGCGGGACAAGCCTGCGGTCACCGTCGGGCTGGATCTTGCCGAGGAGGACCCAATGACGAACAATGACACCAGCACGTCCGGCAAAGACAAGATCAAGGGCGTGAAGATCACCAGCCCCACCCGCAAGGTGTTCGACACCCCCAATGTCACCAAGCTTCAGGTCGCCGAATACTATGCCGCCGTGGCCGACCGGATGCTGCCATTCGTGCGCAGCCGGCCGGTCTCGCTGCTGCGCTGTCCGGATGGCACCGCGGGACAGTGTTTTTTCCAGAAACATCGCGGCGAAGGGATGCCGGCGGCCGTCGGGACCGTTGCCATTTCGGAAGATGAGGGTGACGCCGATTACATCACGCTGTCGTCTGCGGCGGGTCTTGTCGGCGCCACCCAGATGGGGGCGATCGAGTTTCATATCTGGGGCTCGCGCAATGCCGCGCTGGAACAGCCCGACCGCATCGTGTTCGACCTCGACCCGGACGAAGGGTTGCCCTTTTCTGCCGTGCGCGGTGCCGCGTTCGATCTGCGCGACCGGCTGAACCATCTGGGCCTGCCTTCCAGCCCGATGCTGTCGGGCGGCAAGGGCATTCACGTCATCGTCCCCCTGCGGCCCAAGGCGGAGTGGGAGACGGTCAAACTCTTTTCGCGCACGGTTGCCATCATGCTGTCGGACGCAGAACCGGACCGGTTCATCGCGACCATGTCGAAAGCCAAGCGCAAGGGGCTGATCTTCATCGACTGGCTGCGCAACGAACGCGGCTCAACGGCCATTGCGCCCTACTCGTTGCGTGCGCGTCCGGGGGCCAAGGTCGCGGTGCCGGTGACCTGGGACGAACTCGCGTCTGTCACGGCGGCCGGGGAATTCGACATCGTCTCGGTACTTCGACGGATCGAAGCGCCCTGCCCGCTGCAGGAGGCGACCAGAAAGGCGGTTGTCCTTGACGCCAAGGTTTTGGCACGACTGGAGAAGCATCTGGCGGGGTGACGGCGCGGGTCGGTCGCGCGACGTTGGGTCCGCCGATGGGGCAGACATCGACGCCCCAAGCGGAGGGACGGGTCAGCCCGTCAATCGCGCCACCCTGAGCAGAATTTTCACGATGAGCCCGGTCTTCGCCCAATCATACTGCATCGAACCGCCAAGCTGCCATTCTATGGTCTGCCGGATCAGCTTGCTGCCATAGCTGTCGCCGGATTTCGGCGCGGTCACTTCGGGACCGCCATGCTCGGTCCAGTCGATCTGGATATCATCGCCCACAAGGCTGCCGGATATGTCGAGTGTCCCGCTTTCGACCGACAGCGCACCGTACTTGACCGAGTTTGTTGCAAGTTCGTGGACCACAAGCGCCAGATTGTTGGCCGCGGCCTCGCCGATGCCCATGCGCGGCACAGCAACCCGGATGCGGCCCGCAAAGGCGCCCTCGTCGTCGTAGGGGGCCAGCAGCACCGTGAACAGATCGCCGAGCAGCGCCGCTTTGCCTTGCCCCCCCGGCAACGGACGCACCAGATCATGGGCCCTGCCAAGCGCCATCAACCGCTGGGTCAGCTGCTTGGACATGTCTTCGATCGATTTCGAGGACCGCATGGTGATGTTGGTCAGGGCCCCTGCAATTGCCAGCAGGTTCTTGACCCGGTGGCTCATTTCCCCGGCGAGCAGTTCATGACCTTCTTCGGCCTGTTTGCGATGGGTGATGTCGATGAAAATGCCCGTCATCGTCCGCCGCACGATGCCGGCATCGCTTCCCTGTCCGCGCGCCGAGATCCAGCGCACATCCGCGCCGATCAGCGTCCGAAAGTCGATCTCGTAGCTTCCGGCAACGGACCGTGTCGCTGAAAAGGCTTCCCTGACCCGGTTGCGGTCTGCCGGATGTATCTTTTCGGAAAGCAGTTCGAATGTCAGGTCTTTGGCCGGAGGGACGTCCCAGAGTTCATACCCGGGAAGATCCATGGCCAGACCGTCCGTATCGACGTTCCACTGCCACATCGCCACGCCTGCGGCATCGACAGCGCGCCGAAGGTCCTCGTGATCCCATTCGGGGGTGCTGAACTTGCTGGGTGACATCCGAAATCCTTTAATGCGGGCTTCGTTTAACTTGAATGTCGCAGAACGTCGACAGCATAGTCCCTGACGCCCGCCAACTGTGGCGTCAGACTATGCGCGTAGCCCGGCATTGATCGGGCGCATCTGGTCGTAAAGCTGCCGCCACATGGCAAACCGCAGGTCCGCCAGGGCAATCGCCCCGGATTCGGGCGTAAAGACCTGGTCCACCGGCACAAGTTGCCGCACGGCCTTGGCGAGGTCGGGCACGAGCCCCGCGGCGACCCCGCCCATGACCAGTGCGCCCAAGGCTCCGGCGTCACGGGCGGCCATCCGCTCGAAGGGGCGCCCAAAGGCATTGGCGCGGATCTGGCACCAGGTATCGGACGCGGTTCCACCCCCGCCGCCACGCAGAACCGCAGGGCGGCACCCGCCCGAGGCCTCCAGCGCCTCAAGCGCGAGGCGGGCGGAAAATGCGACGCCCTCCATCACCGCAAGAACCAGCTCGGCCGGCCCGTCGCTGGCCCGCAGCCCGGCGAAACACCCCTTGGCCTGCGCATCCCACAGGGGCGCGCGTTCGCCCGACAGATGCGGCAGGAACAGGGGGCTGTCTGCCTGGGGCCGAAGCTGCCCCGCAAGGCGCGCGGCCTGATCCACATCGCGCCCCATGATGTTTGCAATCCAGGCCAGCGACGCGCCCCCGGCCTGGGTCGGTCCCGCGTGCAGCGTGATGCCATGCCAGGGCGGAAAGGTGATGACCCCCGGCACGGCGTGGCGTTGCCGCGAGATCAGGCCAAGCACCTCGGATGTGCCGGACAGATTGAAGCCCTGCCCTTCTTCGGCCACGCCCGTGCCGAACATCGCAGCCCAGGCATCCATCGTGCCGCAGGCGACCGGCACCCCCGCGCATGGCAGACCAAGGGCCACGTGTCCCGTAACGGCCAAGGGGTCCAGCAGAGGTGGCAGAACCGCGCTCGCCCGCGGCATCAGACCCAGCACAGCGGCTGCATAGGACAGATCGGTGCCGACCAGCCCGACCGAGGATATCGGGTCGCCGGCCACCTGACCTGTCAGCCGCGCGATCACCCAGTCCTTGGGCAACAGGACACGGGCAGTCGCATCCCAGACGTCCGGTTCGTTTTCCTCTACCCATGCCATCCGCGCCAGCGCGTGGCTTGCATCGATCGGGATCGGCGCGCCCAACGCGGCCAGCTTGGCTTCGGGCGTCAGGCGCCCATCCAGACGGGCCGCAACCTCTGCCGCGCGGCCATCCTGCCAGACGATGGCCGGACGCAACGGTTGCAGGCTTGCATCGACGAAGACATGGGTATTGACCTGACTGGTGATGCCAATGGCCTCGACCCGGTCGACCAGTGCCTCGAACCGCGTCAGTGCGGCAAGGACGGGCCCCCACCAGTCCAGGGGTGCCTGCTCCGCCCAGGCGGACCGCGGCCGAGAAAGGGGATAGGCCGTCGCCAGCTCCGCCAGACGCCGTCCGGCGCGGTCGGTCATCACGGCCTTGATCGATGTCGTTCCGATGTCGATCCCGATCAGCGCCATTGTTCCGAACCCTCTGCTTTACACGCCTCTGCCGCTCTGACTATCATGCGATGAGCTTGCCACTAAGCCTAGCCCCGGGGAGGGGGATTCATGTTCAGGATGTTGATTGCCACGACGGCGCTTGCCGTGTCGACCACTGCACTGTTCGCCGAAACGGTGGCAGTCATCACGCCTTATCTGGCGCAACCCGGAACGCAGTTCTACGTCGAGGCGTTCGAAGCGCGCGCGGCCGAACTCGGCTGGGAGGTGAACGTGGTGGACACCGCGGGCGACGTCGCCGCAGTGATCAGCCGGATGGAAGATGCCGTCACGCAAGGCGTGGATGCCATCGTCATCAACGTCGATCCCGCGCAGATCGGCGCAGGCCTGCAGGCGGCTGCGGATGCAGGAATTCCGGTGGTCGGAATGGATGCGGGGACCGATCCGCTGGTTGCCGCCAACGTCACGTCCAACGGCTATGCGATGGCGGCCGAGACGGCGGTCTATGTGGCGAACCGGATCGGCGGCGCGGGGAATGTCGTGATGTTCGTGTTCGATCCTTTCCCGCCGGTCCAGGTTCGCGGTGTCATTGCCGATGCGGTCTTTGCCAACAACCCCGACATCACGGTCATTGACCGGATCACCCCCGATGTCAGCGACGGCGGCATCGCGGACGCCCGTGCCAAGATGGAGGCGGTTCTGGCGGCCAATCCCGAGCCTGGGTCAATCAAGGCGGTCTGGGCCGCATGGGACCAGCCCGCGCTTGGCGCCTTGCAGGCGATCGAGGCGGCCGGTCGCGCGGCGGAGGGCATCGTCATCACCGGGATCGACGCCAATCCCCAGGCCCGCGAGGCCATCACGGCGGGGGGCAACTTCGAGGCATCGGTGGCACAGGATTTTGCCGGTATCGGGCGCACTACCGCCGACACGGTTGGCCGCGTCCTTTCGGGCGAAACTTTGCGCAGCCGGGTCATCTATGTCCCGACCGTGCTGATCACCACGGCCAACGTGGCTGAATAGGGCGGGGCCAGCCGCGCGGGCGGCGATGCGCCTTCTGTCGCTTGTCGGGGTGTCGAAATCCTATGGTGCCGTCCAGGCACTGCGCGGAGTGAGCCTGGACGTGCGCGGGGCAGAAGTTCATGCTCTGATGGGCGAGAACGGTGCGGGCAAATCCACGCTGATCCGAATTCTCTCGGGGCTGGAGCGGCCGGATTCGGGTCAGTTGCTGCTCGACGCGGCACCGCTGGTCCTGCAATCCCCGCAGCAGGCGCAAGCGTCCGGTCTGCGGGTGCTGCATCAGGAACTGCACGTGGTGCCCGGCCTGTCTGTCGCGGAAAACATGCATCTGCACCGACGTTTTCCCCGCCGTCTTGGGCTGGTCGACTGGCGGGGGCTGAATGCTGCCGCCCGCGTTGCGCTGGACCGGCTTGGTCTGGACCACATCGATCCGCGCCTGCCGATGGGGCGGCTGCCCACCGGCGACCGGATGCTGTGCCGGATCGCCGCAACACTGGTGGGCGCGGACGTCCCCTGGCTTTTGATCCTGGATGAACCCACGGCCGCGCTCACTCCGCCCGAGTCCGCGCGCCTGTTCAGCGTCATCGCGGAGATGAAGACGCAAGGAGCGGGCATTTTGTATGTCAGCCACCGCATGGCCGAGGTGATGCATCTGGCAGACCGGATTTCGGTGCTGCGCGATGGGGCACTGGTGTCGTCGCGTCCCCGCAATGAGGCGAGCGAGCAGCAGTTGATCGAGGACATGACCGGACGCCCCCCGCGGGACCTGTTTCCGACGCGACGCAAAACCGTCCCGGCCCCGCCGGTGCTGCGGGTGCGGGGGCTCAGGTCTTCGGTCTTGCAGGGGATCGACCTCGACCTGGTTCCGGGCGAGGTTCTGGGGTTGGCGGGGCTTGCGGGCTCTGGCAGGGGACATCTGTTGCGCGCCCTGATCGGTGCCGTCCCGCGCAGCGGCGATTTCAATCTTGCGGGCAAACCTCTACCAGCATCGCCCCAGCGGGCCTGGGCGGCGGGCATGGCCTATATCCCGCGCGAACGGCGGGCCGAGGGGCTGATGTTGCGGCGCCCTATCACGGAGACGGTGACGCTGCCGCATCTGCGCGCGCTGGGTGGATGGCTGATCAAGCGGCGCGCAGAACGGACGTTCATGGCCTGGACCGGCGCGCGGGTGCGCCTGAAGGCCGCCGGGCCGCATGTGCCAGCGGCGGCGCTTTCCGGCGGCAACCAGCAAAAGCTGCTGTTTGCCCGGGCCATCGGCGCAAACCCCAAGGTCTTGTTGCTGGATGACCCGACGCGCGGCGTCGATGTCGGAGCACGCGCCGATCTTTACCAGCTTATCCGCGATCTTGCAGAAGCCGGAACCGCCGTCCTGCTGGTCTCGTCCGACCTGCCGGAACTGATCGGCCTTTCCGATCGCATCGCGATCGTTCAAGGCGGGCGGATTACTCAGGTGCTTGACGCAGACGGCCTGACCGAGGCAAGCCTTCTGGCGCAAACCTACAAGGGCACGCCATGACGTTTCTGCGCCGTTTCGGCAGCCTGGCCGGGATGGCTGGCATCCTGATCTTTTTCGCCGCGATGCGCCCCGAGACTTTTCCCACCTTGGGCAACTGGCTCAACATCAGCCAACAGGTATCGATGTTGCTGGTCGTCGCCGTGACGATGACGGTCGTGATGGCGATGGGCGATTTCGACCTTTCCGTCGGGGCGATGGCGTCGCTTGCGGGGATTGTCTGCGCCGTGGCGCTGGTCAACGGGGTCGCAATCCCCGGTGCGATTGCACTGGCTTTGGTCGCGGGGCTTTTCGGCGGGCTTTTGAACGGTGCTCTGGTCAGTCTGGCAGGGCTTTTGCCCTTTGTGGCGACGCTGGCCACGATGACGATCTTTTCGGGGCTTGCGTTCATCCTGTCGGGGGGGCGAACCATTTCGGGCGCCGATATCCCGGCGGCCTTTGGCGATTTTGCCCGCGGCGGTTGGGTCATTGCGATGGACGGCGACAGGGCCCTGCGTCTGCCGCCGCTGACGCTGGTGGCTGTGGCCGTTACGGTTCTTGCGTGGATGGTGCTGGAGCAGACCAGCTATGGCCGCCGCCTTTATGCGATCGGGGGCAACGCCGAGGCCGCCCGTCTGGCCGGAGTGCCGGTCGCGTCCTTGCGCCTGTCGGCCTTTGCCATCACCGGTCTGGGCGCGGCTGTGGCTGGCTTGATGTATGCGGGGCGCGTGGCGTCAGCCAACCCGGTGCAGGGGGACGGGCTGATGCTGTCGGCCATTGCCGCCGTGTTTCTGGGCCAAAGCCTGACCGAAAGCGGCCAACCGCGGGTCATGGCGACCGTCGCGGGTGTCGTCGTGCTGGGGGCTTTGGACAATGGTCTGACGCAGATGCGGGTGGACAGCTATGTGCGCGAGGTCCTGGTGGGCGTCATCATCTTGCTGGCGGTCGGGGTTTCGGCTTTGGCGCGTCGTGCCGGGCGTGGTCACCACTGACGGCAATCGCGCAATGTGACCAGCCGGGCGACACGCGGCTTGCGGATCACGACATCGCAAGGATGGCCCTTGCCACCGCGTCGCCGCTGATCCAGGCAGCTTCGACCCTGGGGCCGATACACCAGTCGCCGGCTGCATAAAGCGTGCTGCCTGATTGCACGAACGGCTGGCCCAAGGCCGCCGTGACCCGCGCGTAGCGCCAGCGGTGCGCCTCGGCGTGGATGACCTTGTCGGCAGTCACCTGCAGCCTGTCGCACAACATCGGCAGCATGCGCGCCGCAATGTCAGCGGCCGTCTCTTCCAGATAAAGCGCGCTGAACGCGGGGCTGGCCTGGGCCACCCATTGGGTCGGACCACCCTGCGGTCTGCCGGGTTTGCTGCTGTCGGCCGCGATCCAGGCCAAGGGGTGGCTGGCATCGCTTTGCGTTCCAAAGGCGGGCTTTGCGTCGATTGCGGCCATCAGCGTCAGGCAAGGCGCGAACCGGACCGCAGACACCGCATCCACCAGCGGATGGTCAGCCCCGACAAGGCCCGCAAGCTGCGGGGCGGGCGCGGTGATGACGACCACGTCAAAACGCTGTGCGGCATCTTCCACCGCCACGGACCAGCCTGCGCCATCGGCGTTGATCGACGTCACTTTCGCGAGGGGGCGAAGGTCAAGGCCAGCGGCCAGGGCGCGGCTCAATGCCGACATCCCGGGCACCCCCACCAGATGGCCCGTGCCTGATCCGTCATGCCACACCGCCGCCGCCCCTTTGGCCACCAATGCGCGCATGACGGCGGCAAAGTCCGGATCGCGCGCGGTCACGTATTGCGCGCCGTGGTCAAACTGCAGGTCACCCACGCGACGGGTGGCAAGCCGCCCGCCCACCCCGCGGCCCTTGTCAAAGATCACGGGCGCAAGTCCCGCCTCGGACAGCCTGCGCGCACAGGCAAGCCCCGCCATGCCAGCCCCGATGATCGCCACGCGGGTCATGCCAGCACCTGTTCGAGAATGCGGGGGATCTGCTGTTTGACCTTGAAAAACCCGGCGGTCGCATGCGGCCAGATGGCGCTATCCCAGTCCCGCCGCCATTCGCACAAGGTGATCCCCTTGGCGGCCATTGACGGCGTTGCCTCATCCAGCCAGTCGCGCAGCGGGCCGGTCGGCACATAGGGTGTCACGATCTGGGTGGCCCCGCCTCGCGCGGCCCAGGCGGCTAGATCGGCTGGCACCCCGGCCCGCAGCGGCTCATACCCGCCACCGGCCCGTGCGCCCGCGTCTGCCAATGCTGCGGCCTCGAACGCCACCACGACATCCGACACCGCGCGCGGCGATCGCAGGTGGCTGGCCTGCAGCGTGGCCCTTGCACGGATGTTCAGGCCGGCCAGATCGAAATCCTCGACGCGGCAATCCTCTTCGGTGATCAACAGCGCGGTCGGTTTGCCCGGCTGCGGCGGCAAGACCGCGCGAAGGGGCAGGACGGGTGGCAGCCCGTCCGGTTCAAGATGGTCAAGCGCCACGACATCGGCCGCGAGGTCGCTTTCGCGCGGAGTAAACCGGTTGGCGGTGAATGTCGCGATATTCCACGCCTGCGCCTTGTAGGCCTTGCCGCGGGTGTGAAGCCCGGCCACCCAGCGCCAGCCAAGCGTGTTCGAGGCCGGATCACCGTCCAGCAGATGGCGCAAAAAGAAATCCGCGCCGACCCGCCACGGCAGGCCAAGCGTGAAGATCCAGATCGAGGCGAACCACATCCGCGCGTGATTGTGCAGATATCCCGTCTCGACCAGTTCCCGCGCCCAGGCGTCAAAGCAGGCAAGGCCGGTGTTGCCGCTTTCGGCGTCCGCCACCACACGACGCAGGCGGCGGTCGGTCTCCAACGCGGCCAGATCGCTGATCAGACCCTCTCGGGTGCCCGCCCAGACCTGTGGCCGCCGTTCCAGCCAGCCCTTGAAATAGCTCCGCCAGACGACCTCTTGCACAAACTTTTCGGCATCTTCCGCGCCGTGGGCAGCGACAGCCGCAGCCACAAGTTCGCCTTCCAGCACAAGCCGCCTGCGGACATAGGGGGAAAGCCGCGACACCGTGCTGTGCTTGTCCGGCCCGTGATCGGTGTTGCGCCCGTTGGCGTAGTGCCGACCCATACGGGGGGCAAAATCGTGCAGCAGGGTCAGACCGTTGGCGCGGGTGGCGGATCGGTTCATCGGGTGCATCGGTCTTTGGTTCCGGGTGGCGTGGGGTCAGATGGCCGGTCTGATGGCACAGCGGGTCTGGCGGCACCGCTGATCGCCTTGCCCGCAGACACGCCACCGGAGGCGACAGATAGATCATGGCTTGCCGATCTCAATGGGTGACCGGTCGATGACGATGGCCCGCGCCCCGCATAGATGGACGCCGCCCGGATTGTCGCGTCGTTCGGTTACCCGGACCATTCGCACGCGGCCCGCACTGCGGCCTCCCTTGGCCGCCGGCGCACGCACGCTAGGTCTGGGGTTGAGCCAGCCAAATCGAACGTGAACCCGATGCCCGACCTTGTCCGCGAAAACGTCCAGTCCTATCCGCGCCCGCCGGCGTTGGAACCGGTCCCGCAACGGCTGATCATCCGCCTTGGGGGTCGGGTCATCGCAGATACCACGCGCGGTTTGCGCGTGCTTGAGACGCATCATGCACCGAGCTATTACCTGCCGCCCGAAGATATCAGCGCCACGCTGGTGCCGGCGCCGGGCCGCAGCATCTGCGAATGGAAGGGCATGGCGCGGTATTATGATGTGGGGGCAGGCACGGTGACCGCGCGACGCGCCGCGTGGGCCTATGACGCGCCAAACGATCGCTTCAAGCCGCTGGCGGGCTATATTGCCTTCTATGCCGGGCTGATGGAGGCCTGTTTTGTCGGGTCTGAAGCTGTCATCCCGCAGCCCGGGGATTTTTATGGCGGCTGGGTGACCGCGAACCTCGATGGCATTCCCAAGGGCGCGGCGGGCACGGAGCATTGGTAGGCCATATGAGCGCCGGGTTTCACACCAACCCGCCATCCCGGGCCATGATGGACATCCACCCTCATGGCCGATGACAAAGCCGATGCCCGGGGGGTGACCGTGCCAACTGCGCGGCTTACTCGGCTGATGCGCCTTGGCGGGCTTGTCGGAGGGATCGCGGGGGGCATGCTCGTCGATGGCGCAAGACAGGTTGCATCGGGCAAAAGGCCGACCATGCAGGATTTGCTGATGACGCCCGCCAATGCGCTGAAAGTCACCCAGCAGCTTGCCCAGATGCGCGGTGCTGCGATGAAGGTGGGCCAGCTTTTGTCGATGGATGCGGGCGATCTTTTGCCGCCTGAACTGGCCGCCATTCTTGGTCGATTGCGAGCCGACGCCGACCATATGCCGCCAAAGCAGTTGCAGGCCGTTCTGAACGCCGAATGGGGCAAGGGCTGGATCGGCCGGTTTGCGCATTTCAACGTGCGCCCCATCGCTGCGGCGTCCATCGGACAGGTTCACCGCGCGCAGACAAAGGACGGCCGCGATCTTGCGATCAAGGTCCAGTATCCCGGCATCCGCGCCAGCATCGACAGCGACGTGAACAATGTCGCGACCCTGCTGCGGGTGTCGGGCCAGATCCCGAAGTCGGTCGATGTCGCTGCCATGCTGGACGAAGCGAAACGTCAACTCCACGAAGAAGCCGATTACACCCGCGAAGGTGGATACCTGATGCGTTTTCACGCCCTGCTCGCGTCGTCGCCGAGGTTTCAGGTGCCGTTGCTGCACGATGATTTCTCGACCGCGAACGTGATGGCGATGGATTTCATCGACAGTGTTCCGATTGAGACCCTGGTCGACGCGTCCCAGGACAGCCGCGACCGGGTGGTGACGGCGCTGATCGATCTTGTCCTGCGCGAGCTGTTCGAGTTCGGCCTTATGCAGACCGATCCGAACTTTGCCAACTATCGCTACAACAGCGCGACGCAGCAGATCGTTCTTCTGGATTTTGGCGCGGCGCGGGTTTTTGCGCCTGACATGGTGGCCCGGTTCCGCCACTTGCTGACGACTGGTCTTGGGAATCATCGGCAGGCGCTGCGGGCGGCCGCGATCGACATCGGCTATTTCGACGAGACCACGCAGCCAAGGCACCAGGACGCGGTGCTTGACATGATGGACCTCGCGATGGGGCCCTTGCGCAGTCAGATGCCGTTTGACTTTGGCCGCAGCGACCTTGCGGCCCAGTTGCGGGACATGGGCCTGCAGATGGGCGTGGAACGCGACTTCTGGCACATCCCTCCGATGGATGCGCTTTTCCTGCAAAGGAAGATCGCGGGGGTGTTCCTGTTGGCAACGAAACTGCAGGCACGCGTGGATCTCGGGCAACTTGTGCAAAAACACCGCTAGCCGGCAGCGACGGCGCAGCGGGTCTCAGACGCCGATCGGCTCGATCAGCGCGGGACCCGACGCCTTGTTGGAGTTGACCGCCTTATCGACCCGGTACGGTTTACCCAATACTCCCGGCGCGGTCGCGATCATCACCACCGCAGCCCCGTGCCCCGCCTCGCCCAGCCACAAGGGCCAGTCGGCCTGTTCCAGAATGACCGGCTCGCGGTCGTGCAAGCCCGTCATGCCTTCTCCGGCACCAGTCGTGACGATCGCCACCGTGTCGAGGTCCTGCCAGCGCTGCCAGATGGCTGCCATCGCCATCGGCTGGCCGTCGGCCCGGGTGATGTACCAAGGCAGGCGGGCGCCGTTCTCCCCTTGGCTCCATTCGTAAAACCCGCTTGCGGGCACGATGCAGCGGCGAATGCGGACGGCGTCGCGAAAGGCGGGTTTCGTGGCGACCGTATCGGCGCGGGCATTGATGATCAGGGGGCCGTCATTCGGTGCCTTGTACCAGGCCGGGATAAACCCCCACCGCATGGTGCGAAGCCTGCGTCCGCCGTCTGACGTGACGACGGCCACCGGGTTTGTCGGACACACGTTATAATTCGGGTTGGGCGGCAGGTCGTTGCCCGGCACCGCCTCGAAAAGGCCTGCAATCGCCTCGTTGGGATGGGTGATGGTGAACCGCCCGCACATGGGCCAAGACTGCCACGGGGCCAGCCCTCAGGCCAGCCCCGATCAGCAACCCTGTCCTATTGTCCCAGGATCTTGATCCGGCCTTCGATTGCCGGCGTGACGGTGCCAAGCTTTTCGACATAGGCCATCACGTCATTGGCCACGAGGCTGCTTGTCGGCCCGTCGGTGACGATCTTTCCCCCACCAAGCGCTGCATAGCCGTCGCCGCCCCCCAGAATGTAGTCGTTGATGGCAACGGTATAGACCGTGTCCGGCGCCAAGGGGGCACCCGCCACCATCACCTCCGACACCCGCGATCCGGGCTCGGCTGTCGGGTCCAGGGTGAAGGTCAGGCCCGACACCTGCGGGAACCTGCCCGCGCCCTTTTCGACCTGGCTGACGCCGTTCTCAAGCGCCAGCAGGATCTGGCTCCCCGGCAGTTCGGTCACCACCGTGACGTTACCGAACGGCAGTTCCGTCAAGATGTCGCGGCGGGTCAGTTTTGCACCGGCATCATAGATCCGGTCACCCCGGATGCCGCCGCTGTTCATGATGGCGATCTGGGCGCCGGTCGCATCGCGCATCCCGTCGGCAATCAGATTGCCCATCGTCGCCTCGACCGACCGCACCATGTTGCGACGGCTGTCGATTTCCGTCTCGGTCGTGCCGATTTCCACGTTCAGCGTCTGGTCCAGCTTGGCAAGGTAATCTTCCGCAAGCGCCTGGCTTTCGGGATGCGGTTCCACCGTCGCCGTGTCGATGAACCGAAAGATCGGGGTCCAGCTGATCGTCCGCTTTCCGTCGTCCTCGCCGATGTCCACCAGCAGATCGACGGGCGTCAGATATTGCCCGTCGATGGATGTCTCGACATAGGCGGTCACGCCGTCATAGGCTGTCGCGTAGGAATGGTCGTCGCCTGACAGGATCACGTCAAAAGCCTTGCTGGCCATCAGTTTGCGGTCATTTTCCATATTGGTCTGGACCACGCCCACGACGATGTCCGCGCCGTCCTCGCGCGCTTTGGTCGCCGCCGCTATGCCGGTGTCGACTGTGGGAAGGAACACCAGCGAGCCGGTTGAGCTGACTTCGGGGGATGTGTCCTGCGCCACCGGGATCAGCGCCACTTTCAAGCCGCCCACCTCTTTCACCATCACGCCACCCAGTCCTTCCATCGGGCTGCCATCGGCGTTGGTGATATTGATCGCGGCCCAAGGATATTTGGACGCCTTCATCTTTTCGACGAAATTCTCGGGGCCAAAATCAAACTCGTGGTTGCCCGGCACAGCCAGGTTGAACGGCACGAGGTTGGTGAAGTCGATGGTGTTCTGCCCCTTGTCGAAGCCCGATTGCAGGGAAGGCGACAGCATATCCCCGTCAAACAGATACAGCGTGTTGGGGTTTGCCGCCCGCTCGGCCAATGCCACGGCGTTCAGCCGCGCAAATCCACCGCGTCCGTCTTCTTCTTCGAAATTATAGACATCGCCGACGCCCAAAAGCGTCAGCTTGACTGTCTCGGCGCCTGCCGCGGTCGACAGCACCAGGGCGCTGCCTGCTGCCATCAGAAACAACGTCGTGGGTTTTCCGGGAATCATCATGGCGATTCTCCTTTAGGATGAGGTCCAGTCTTTCATGGTGCGCTCAGTTGCATCCGGGGTCAAAGCCCTTGCGGTACCTTGGCAGGCATTCCGGACGATGCGATGACACGCGGGTTGACCGACGCATGTCAAACCGGCAAAAGCGCGACCATGCTGATCTACAAGATCCTTCGCCGCCCTGAATGGGATGCTTTCCGCGCCGCTGGCCAGACGCTTGGCGCGCCGATTGACCTGACGGATGGCTATATCCATTTCTCCACCGCCGCCCAGGTGGCCGAAACAGCCGAAAAGCATTTCGGTACCGAAAGCGATCTGGTGCTGGTGGCCTTCAACGCCGACGCCTTGGGGGTCGATCTGCGGTGGGAGGCGTCACGCGGCGGTTCTCTGTTTCCGCATCTTTACCGGGCGCTGACCCTGTCTGACGTGGTGTGGGACAAATCCCTGCCGCTTGGGGCTACGGGTCACATTTTCCCCGAGGGCGTCTGGTGAACCTGCTGGAGCGGGCGGGTCTTGCTGCTTTGCGACAACTGGACCCGGAACGGGCGCATGGATTGGCGCTGACGGCGTTGCGGCTGGGTCTGGCGCCGATGCCGGGTCCGGTGACGACGCCCCGGCTGGCCACCACCCTTGCGGGGATCCCCTTGCCGAACCCGGTTGGGCTGGCCGCAGGGTTCGACAAGAACGCCACCGCCGTCGCACCCCTGTCGCGGGCCGGGTTCGGATTTCTGGAGGTCGGCGCCGCCACGCCGCTGGCACAGGAGGGGAACCCCCGCCCACGGCTATACCGGCTAAGCGAGGATCATGCCGCGATCAACCGGTTCGGGTTCAACAATCAGGGAGTGGGGCCGATATGTGCGCGTCTTGCCGCGCGGGTGCGGGGGGCGGTTCCGGTTGGCCTGAACCTTGGCGCGAACAAGACGGCCGCCGACCGCGCGGCGGATTTCGCAAGCGTGCTGACCACATGCGGGCCGCATGTCGATTTTGCCACGGTCAATGTCAGTTCGCCCAACACCGAAAAACTGCGCGATCTGCAAGGGCCTGCCGCCTTGTCCGAGCTTTTGGACCGCGTGATGGCGGCGCGGCAAGACCTTGCCCGTCCAATTCCGGTATTCCTGAAAATCGCGCCGGATCTGGAGGATGAGGCGCTGGCGCAGATTGCCGAAGTTGCCTTGGCGGCAGGCATCGCGGGGATCATCGCCACCAACACGACGATTGCGCGCGGTGGGCTTCGCAGCGCCCATGCGGCACAGACCGGCGGCCTGTCCGGCGCGCCCTTGTTCGAACGATCGACGCGGGTCGTTGCACGGTTGTCGCAGCTGACGGACGGCAAGCTGCCCTTGATCGGCGTCGGCGGTATCGGGTCGGCAAGCGACGCCTATGCCAAGATCCGCGCCGGGGCATCGGCGGTGCAGCTTTATACGGCGCTGGTGTATCACGGCCTCAGCCTTGTGCCGGGCATCGCCAAGGGACTGGACGCGTTGCTGGCGCGCGACGGATTTGCGCGCGTGGCCGATGCTGTTGGGACCGGCAGAAACGACTGGCTGTGACTAGAACGCCTTGAACGTCATCGTCGTCAGCGTCCGCACGATGCCGGGAATATCGAACAGCCGATGCGACAGGTAGTGGCCGACATCCTCGTCTTCCGGGATGTAGACCTTGGCGATCAGGTCATATTCGCCGCTGGTCGAATAAAGCTCGCTCACCGCCTCGCGGTCCCAGATCGCGTTGGCGACCTCATAGGTCTTGCCGGGGGTGCAGCGGAACTGAACGAACACCAGGGCCATCGGGGTCTCCTTGATTTTACGCCCCAGCCTAGCGCCCCTGTGGCGGCAGGGAAAGATCAGATGGCGCTGTCTGCGGCAAGGGCCAGGGGTGCCGGCGGGCTGCGCAAGTCGTCGATGGTCAGCGGTCGGGTGGGCCGCGCAAGGCGGTTGCGCACCACCCACATCAACCGGTTTTCCGCCCGCGTGATCGCCACATAGGCAAGCCGCTTCCACAGGGGCAGGCCGGCCTCGGTGCGTCCCGCCTGTGCGGCCGCAAAAAGGTCAGGCGCAAAGACCTGAACCGTGTCCCATTGCGACCCTTGGGCCTTGTGGATCGTCACCGCCGCACCGTGCAGAAAGGCCGCACCCATGCGCGCCGCATGCGGGATAAAGGGTTCCTCCTCATCCGGGCGCTCGATCTTGATGATGGACGCCGCCGATACCTGCGGCTCTTCGGCACCCACGACATGCAGCTTGGCAAATCCCTCGCGGTTGCCGATGCCCAGATAGATCACCTGCGCACCCTTGATGAGGCCACGCGCCTCAAGGTCGATGCGTTTCTTGCGGTGTTTCAGGGGCAGTTCGATGCCGTCGCAGATCAGGGGTTCGCCCGGCAAAAGCATGTCCATGGGCGCGTCATGCACCGACCGGAAGGCGGTGATCAGCTTGATCCGCGTGACGTTGCGCCAGACCAGAACCGGGCTTCGCGCCATCAGGTCCGCATCGACGCGTTCGGCCCAGATGATGCGGTCGTCGTCCCTTGCGCGGTCCTCGACCATCCGTTCAAAGGCGTCAAATCCGATGCTGTCATCACCCAGCGCATGGGCGAGATCGAGGATCGGGTTGTCTTCCGCCTGACGGTGAATGCGGCTGAGGATCAGTTTGCGCTCTGGCGCGAGCCGGTCGAATACCATCTCGCCCGATTGGCCGACCGGGGCCAACTGCGCGGGATCGCCAAACAGCACCAGACTTGGAAAGATCGCGCGCAGGTCGTCGAACTGCCGTTCGTCCAGCATGGAGGATTCGTCGACGAACCCGATATCCAGCGGTTCCTCGCGCCGTTTCCAGCCCTTGATGAAGTCGCTGCCTTTCAGACCCGCCGCGGCGAGCGCCCCCGGGATCGACGCGACGGACTGATAAAAGGCGTGCGCACGGTCCAGCGCCACATCCGTCAGACCCTCCACCACCGGGCGGGCTGCGTTTCCGGCCAGCCATTCGGCGATCTTTTCGTATTGGGGATCGTAGACAGGGGTGTAAAGAATGCGGTGGATCGTGGTCGCGGGCACACCGCGCAGTCGCAGGACCGAGGCCGCCTTGTTGGTCGGGGCCAGCACGGCCAGGGTCCGGCGGTCCTTGCGCCGTCGCCCCTCGTAATCGCCCGACACGACATCGACCCCGGCACTTTTCAAGGCGCGGTAAAGCGCGCCCAAGAGCATCGTCTTGCCAGACCCTGCCTTGCCGACAACGGCCAGAACCGATGCACGGCCCTCGGCCATGGGGGTCAGGGTTCCGTTTGCAAGATCAATGCCGTGCCCCAAAAGCTCGGCCGACATCCGGTCAAAGGCTTCGGCCTGATCTTCTGACAAAGTGACAGGGAGTTGCGCCATGGCGCGACCTTAAAGTGCCCTTTTCAAAAGGACCAGCACGGGCAAGCCGAAAGGGCCGTAGCGCCCGATCTGGTTCAATCGTCCGTGTCGTCCGGATCGTCGGGCCGGGCAACGACGCCCTGCGCGGCGATTTCGTCCGTGGCGACGCGCAACGTTTCGTCCAACTGGGCCGTGAGTGCAGGCAGGCCGTTCTTTTGCGAATAGCTGCGCATATCCTGCAAGACCTCAATAATCCATTCGTGCGCCATTTCTGCCTCCCCAACGTGCGGGCGGAAAAGATCGCTCCCCGACTGGTGCCGCACGTGTATGGGAACCGATACAGTCTATCGGTCAACAGAAGGTGTATGGAGGTCTTTGGCATCTAGCAGAAATCCGCTGCAACCGGAATGACTTGCGGGGTCCAATCCACTCTATTGCTGGTGACTGTCGCGCAGTTGACAACAAAGACCACGACCGGCACCCGAGGTCCGTCCGTGCCGAAGGACAATGTCCACGAAGGCGGTTGTCTGTGCTGCGCGGATCATGCGGATCGGCGCGCCCGCGACATGGCGGTCATCGGAACAATCCAGCCGCGCGTTTTGCCCGACCTTCGACGATGCACCCACCATTGCGCTGGCTTCGGGCACGTTCGACGCACCGAAGCGCATGGAACTGTCCCCGATTACCCATTTCTACAGAACGCCCCGCCCGAGGTGGGCACGTCACGGTCGGTGCGGGCCCCTAGCCTGCGCGGGCGGCCTCCAGCGTGTCGTCAAAGGTCCGCAGACCCGGGCGCGGCGCCTGCACCAGTACCGCCATGTTGCCCGGCTTGTGCTGGTTCTTCCACATCAGCATATGCGCACGCGGGATCTCCGCCCAGGGGAATACCTCGGACATGCAGGGGTCAAGCCGGCGCTCGATCATCAGCTTGTTGGCGGCCGCGGCCTGTTTCAGATGGGCAAAATGGCTGCCTTGCAGGCGTTTCTGGTGCATCCACATGTAGCGCACATCGAAGGTGCAGTTGAACCCGGTGGTCCCTGCGCAGATCACCACCATGCCGCCCTTTTTGCAGACCAGTGCCGATACGGCGAATGTCGCCTCGCCGGGATGCTCAAACACGATGTCGACGCTGACGCCTTTGCCGGTGATGCCCCAGATCGCCTTGCCGAAGCGTCGCGCCTCTTTCAGCCACTCGGCATATTCGGGCGTGTTGACGGTGGGCATCTGGCCCCAGCATTTGAAGTCGCTGCGGTTGATGACGCCCTTGGCCCCCAGTCCCATGACAAAGTCGCGCTTGCCCTCGTCGCTGATGACGCCGATGGCATTGCCGCCAGCGGTGTTGATCAGTTGGATCGCATAGGACCCGAGTCCCCCCGAAGCCCCCCAGACAAGGACGTTCTGTCCGGGCTTCAGGTCATGCGGTTCATGCCCGAACAGCATCCGATAGGCAGTCGCAAGCGTCAAAGTATAGCAGGCACTTTCTTCCCAGCTCTGGTGTTTCGGACGCGGCATCAGCTGCTGGGCCTGCACGCGGGTGAACTGCGAGAACGACCCGTCATGCGTCTCGTAGCCCCAGATGCGCTGGCTGGGCGAGTACATC
>JANPKV010000119.1:0-8072 GCA_031426185.1 Rhodobacterales bacterium
TGTTGGGACCGCACCGATGCCTAAGCTTGGAATGGAGCCTATCCGCAAGGACGCGTTGGTGAAAGCCGCGATTGTAGAGATCGGTCGCATCGGTTCGCTGGACGTGACCGTGAGCCAGATCGCCAAGCGCGCGGGCATGTCATCGGCCTTGGCGCACCACTATTTCGGATCGAAGGAAGACATCTTTCTGGCCGCGATGCGCCACGTCCTGACGCTTTACGGCGCCGAGGTGCGCGGTGCGCTGGCCGCCGCCGAAGGCCCCGAAGGCCGCATCCGGGCGATTGTGCGGGCCTCGTTCAGCCCGGGGAATTTCCGGCGCGAGGCGGTCGGGGCCTGGCTGAACTTCTGGGTTCTGGCGCAGTCGGTGCCGCAGGCAAAACGGCTGCTGGCGATCTATCAGCGGCGTCTGCGCTCCAACCTGATCCATGCGCTCCGGCCGCTGGCGGGGGCGCGGGCGACGACGATTGCCGATGGTCTGGGCGCATTGATCGACGGGTTGTATCTGCGCGAAGTGCTGAAATCCGGGCCTGCGGACGGGGCCGCGGCGGTCGCAGTGACGGTGCGCCACCTCGAAGCCGAACTGGCGCGGGGGACCTGATGCCAGCCGATTATGTCATCGTGGGTGCGGGGTCCGCAGGCTGCGCGCTGGCCTACCGGTTGGCCGAGGCGGGACATCGCGTCACCGTCATCGAACACGGCGGTTCCGATGCGGGACCCTTTATCCAGATGCCCGGTGCGCTGTCCTTTCCGATGAACATGTCGATCTATGACTGGGGCCTGCGAACCGAACCAGAGCCACATCTGGGCGGCCGGGTGCTTGCAACCCCGCGCGGCAAGGTTCTGGGGGGGTCCTCGTCCATCAACGGCATGGTCTACGTGCGCGGCCATGCGCGCGATTTCGACACCTGGGCCGAACTGGGCGCGGATGGCTGGTCCTATGCCGACGTGCTGCCCTATTTCAAGCGCATGGAGGCATCGCATGGCGGTTCCGGCCCCGAATACCGAGGGACGCAAGGGCCGTTGCATGTCACCCGTGGGCCGCGATCAAACCCCCTGTTCGAGGCGTTCATTGCGGCAGGTCGGCAGGCCGGATATCCGGTCACGACCGACTACAACGGCGCACAGCAAGAGGGTTTCGGCCCGATGGAGGCGACGATCTGGAAAGGTCGGCGCTGGTCAGCGGCCAATGCCTACCTGAAACCGGCGATCGCCACGGGGAACGTGCAGGTCATCCGCGGCCTCGCGCAGCGCGTGGTGTTCGAGGGCACGCGTGCCATAGGCGTGGAAATTGCGCGCCGCGGCGTGGTGGAGGTGATCCGCGCGAGCCGCGAAGTGATCCTCTCGGCATCCTCGATCAACACGCCCAAGCTGTTGATGCTGTCGGGCATCGGTCCCGGCGTGCATCTGGCCGAGCATGGGATCGCAGTGCGTGCCGATCGCCCCGGAGTTGGCGCAAACCTTCAGGACCACCTTGAAATCTATATGCAATATGCGGCCAGCCAGCCCATAACCTTGTACAAGTACTGGAATCTGTGGGGCAAGGCCTATGTCGGCGCGCATTGGTTGATGACCGGTGGCGGGCTTGGCGCGTCAAACCAGTTCGAGGCCTGCGGTTTCATCCGGTCGCGCGCGGGGATCGACTATCCCGACATCCAGTACCACTTTCTGCCCATCGCCGTGCGCTATGACGGCAAGGTCAGCGCCGAAGGCCATGGCTTTCAGGCGCATGTCGGACCGATGCGGTCGAAATCGCGCGGCGCGGTCACGTTGCGGTCCGCCGATCCCGCAGCCCCGCCCGTGATCCGCTTCAACTACATGTCGCATCCCGACGATTGGCAGGAGTTCCGCACCTGCGTGCGCCTGACCCGCGAAATCTTTGGCCAAGCGGCCTTCAAGCCCTTCGTCAAGCACGAGATGCAGCCGGGCAGGTCCGTTGAAACCGACGACGAGATCGACGCCTTTATCCGCGCCCATGCCGAAAGCGCCTATCATCCCTGCGGCACTGCGCGACTCGGGCGGACAAGCGATCCAATGGCGGTCGTGGATCCTGAATGCCGCGTGATCGGCGTCGACGGGTTGCGGATTGCCGACACGTCGATCTTTCCACAGGTGACCAACGGCAATCTGAACGCGCCGGCGATCATGGTGGGCGAAAAGGCGGCCGACCACATTCTGGGCCGCACGCCCCTGCCGGCCTCCAACCTGCAGCCCTGGACGCATCCGAACTGGCGCGTGGCGCAGCGCTGACTTGATCGAGGTCAAGGTCGGGCGCGCCCCGCTGCGCTAGACCGGTCATTGCCGATCAAGGAGGCCCTTCATGACCCACACCCCGCACGAACTCGCCGAGGAATTTCCCGCCGAAGCCGCCAAGATTCAGGCGCTCAAGGCAGGGGACGCGCATTTCGCCAAGCTGGCGGACGAATATCACACCGTCAATCGCGCCGTGCACCGCGCCGAAACCCGCATCGATCTGATCACCGAAGAGGATGAAGAAGCGCTGCGCCGCCGCCGCGCACATCTGAAAGACCATATCTGGCAACACCTGAAGCAGGCATAGCCCTAGCTGATCTCATAGGGCAGCACGCCGCGTGAATCCGGATTGACCCGCAGCCGCCCTTCCAGCGGCGGCACCGATCGCTGGTGGCAATGCGCACGCTCACAGATGCGGCACGATATTCCGATGGGCTCGAACCGGCCCTTGAGGTCCAGTCCGTCGGAATAGACCAGCGCGCCCGCGTGCTGCACCTCGCAGCCAAGCCCGATGGCATAGCGGCGGACCGGCGCGAGAAACGCCCCTGCAGGCTTGGACACGTCGCGCGCAAGGCACAGATACCGCACACCGTCGGGCGTCTCGGCCAACTGACGCAGAAACTGCCCCGGCGTCTCGAACGCCTGGTGGACGTTCCACAACGGACACGCACCGCCAAACCGCGCGAACTGCAGGCGGGTCGCCGAATGCCGCTTGGTGATCGTGCCCGCCTGATCGACGCGGACGAAAAAGAACGGGATGCCCTTTGCGCCGGGGCGCTGCAGGGTCGACAGCCTGTGCGCGACCTGTTCCACCGAGGCGCCAAAGATATCTGCCAGCCGTTCCAGATCATGCCGGGTCGCATGCGCGGCCTGCAGGAACGCCACGTAGGGCATCTGTGCTGCCCCGGCGAAATAGTTCGCAAGCCCGATCTTGGCGATATCGCGGGCTTCGGGCGTGGCAAAGCGGGCCAGATCCAGCGTGGCCTCGATCAAGTCGTTCTGGGTCAGCAAGGCGATCTGGTGCAGGACCTGAAACCGCTGTGTCGCCGCCGAAGCGCGCGCGGAAATCGTCAGGCGTCTGGTCGCGGGATCATGGTGGCGCAATCCCGGTTCATCCGAAAAGTGCAACGTGATGCCCTTGGCCGACAACAGCTCCTTGGCCAGGATAATGACGTCTTTCCGGACACCTCCAGGCATTGCGAAATGTTCCGCGGCACGGTCGACTGCATCCAGATAGTTGTCGCAATAGTGAAAGAAGTCGCGCACTTCCTCCCACGGGCTTGGGCGCAAGGTTGAGGCATCGCGGCCCAGGGCATCGTCCAGCGACGCCAGCCGCTCATGGGTCTGGCGATAGGCGCGGTGCAGGTTGAGAAACGCCCGGGCCAGTGCGGGCGCGTTGGTCGCGGTCAGCCGCAGATCCGCAAGGGGCGGGGCGGCGGCGGCAAAAACCGGATCGGCCAGCGCCTCGCGCATGTCGGTCACGAGGCGTTCGCTTTCTCCGACGGTCAGTTCGGTCACATCCAGGCCGAATTCCTGCGCCAGCGCCAGCACGACGGCGGCAGAGATCGGCCTGTGGTTGTTTTCCATCTGGTTGAGATAGGGAAGCGACACGCCCAGCCGGTCCGCAAAAGCGCGCTGCGTCAGCACCAGCCTGGCACGGATCTCGCGCAGCTTGACGCCGGCATATAGTTTCTGGGCTGGCATATGGTTCCCTTTGCAAAGCGCAGACTGGCTTTGCAAAGTCACGCCGTCAAGTCGGCAATCCGATGCTGCGCGCGCGCCGAATGACCCACATCACGGCAAGCACAGATGCCAGTGACGATCCGAACATCAGCACGATCAGGGGCAGTTCGGTCGACCCCGGCGGCAAGATCGCGCCCGCCAATGCCGCCAGCGCGGCACCCCCGCCGATCATGATCGCCCCGCCCAGACCCGAGGCCGTCCCCGCCAGCTCCGGCCTGACCGACAGGATACCCGCATTGGCATTTGGCAGCCCGATGCCGTTCCCGATGCCCATGTACACGGCGAGCCCAAAGAACACGGCCGGACCCGAAATCCCTGCCAGCGTCACGACAAGCAGAACGAACAACCCGCCTGTGGTCACCAGATTTCCCAACAGCATCATCCGGTTCATCCCGACGCGGACCGAATATCGCCCGGCCAGGAAATTGCCTGCGGCATAGCCGATTGCCGTGATGCCAAAGAACAGTCCGATCTGGGACGAGCTCAGCCCAAAGACCTTGTCGCCGACATAGGGGGCACCGCCGAGAAACGCAAAGAACGTGCCCGAGGCAAAGCCCGCGGCAAGACTGTAACCCCAGAACCGTTGCGACCGCAGCAGCGTGGGATATTGCCGGATCTGATCGCGGATTGTGACCGGGCGAAGCGCCGCCGTTTCACCGAGATCCGCCAGAATCAGGCCGAACACCACCAGCCCAAGCACCAAAAGCAGCGCAAAGCTTGCCTGCCAGCCAAAGGCTTCGTCAAGAAACCCGCCAATTGCAGGTCCGATCATCGGCACCAGACTCATGCCCATGGTGACATAGCCGATCATCGATGCCGCCTGTGCATCCGCGACGACGTCGCGCACGATGGCCCGGCTTAGCACCATGCCGGCCGCGACGACGGCCTGGATCATCCGAAAGATCAGAAAGACCGTTGCGTTGGGCGCAACCAAGGTGCCGACTGTCGCCACCAGAAAGATCGCCATCGACCCGAGCAGCACCTTGCGCCTGCCATAGCGATCCGACAACGGCCCGATCACGATCTGCAAGACGGCCGACAGCGCCAGATACAGCGCAACCGACTGCTGCATGACCCCATATGGCACGCCGAACCACGCGGACATCCCCGGCAGCGACGGCAGAAAGATGTTCATGGTCAACGCCGATAGCCCCGCTACGAGGATCAGCGTCGAGATATGGGGCGGGGTGGAGCGGTCCAGATACCGCACGTCCGGATGCGTGGTCATGGCGCTTGCGGTACGCCTGTTGCCGCGCCTTGTCCATGCTGGGACGCGTCAGGTCACGCCCATTTGTGAAAGATGAAAAACGCCCCAAGCGCGATGAAGGCAAAGCCCAGAAGATGGTTCCACATCAGCGGCTCTTTGAGGTAAAACACCGAAAAGACGGCGAAGACGGTCAAGGTGATGACCTCTTGTATGGTCTTCAGTTCAGCGGCGGAATAATATCCGTGGCCGATCCTGTTGGCGGGCACCATCAGACAATATTCAAAGAACGCGATCCCCCAGCTGATGAGGATCACGGTGACAAGGGCGGTCGTCTTGAACTTCAGATGCCCATACCAGGCGAAGGTCATGAAGATGTTTGAGGCCAGCAAAAGGCCGATCGTGATGACGGGAACGGGCAAAGAGGGCATGGATGATCTCCTGGGGAACGCAGCAGGTTTTACCCATCAGTTCTGTCAGCGCCAGTAGTTTGCAAGGTTGCGATTAACATCACGCGATCGACAATTACTTTGCAAATTTTCCGGAAAATGCTTTCGACCGTGGCGCGCCCCGGGTAATGTGGGCGAAGGGCAGGGCAGGGGTGGACATGACCGACATTCTGGCGGAACTGGAAGCGCGGCGCGGTGTGGCGCGCGCAGGTGGCGGGGCGACCCGCGTCGCGGCCCAGCATGCCAAGGGAAAGCTGACCGCGCGCGAGCGGATCGAACTTTTGCTGGACGAAGGCTCGTTCGAAGAGTTCGACATGTTTGTCACCCACCGCTCCACCGATTTCGGCATGGCCGAAACCAAGCATCCGGGCGACGGCGTCGTGACGGGCTGGGGCACGGTCAATGGCCGGGTGATCTACGTCTTTGCCCAGGACTTCACCGTGCTGGGTGGATCGGTCTCCGAAACCCATGCCGCCAAGATCTGCAAGATCATGGACATGGCGATCCAGAACGGTGCGCCGGTGATCGGCATCAACGATTCCGGCGGTGCGCGTATCCAGGAAGGTGTCGGTTCACTGGCAGCCTATGGCGAGGTATTTCAGCGCAATATTCTGGCCTCTGGCGTCGTCCCGCAAATCAGTTTGATCATGGGGCCCTGCGCCGGGGGGGCGGTCTACAGCCCCGCGATGACTGATTTCATCTTCATGGTGAAAGACTCGTCCTACATGTTCGTGACCGGTCCGGATGTGGTCAAGACCGTGACCAACGAACAGGTTACCGCCGAGGATCTTGGCGGCGCCTCGACCCACACCCGCAAGTCGTCCGTTGCGGATGGCGCGTTTGAAAATGATGTGGAGGCGTTGGCGGAAACCCGGCGTCTGATCGATTTCCTGCCGCTCAATAATCGAGAAAAGGCGCCCGTGCGCCCGTTTTTCGACGATCCCGCCCGGGTCGAGATGTCGCTCGATACGCTGGTGCCGACAAATCCCAACCAGCCCTATGACATGAAGGAACTGATCACCAAGGTCGCGGACGAGGGTGATTTCTTTGAAATCCAGGCCGCCTTCGCTGCCAACATCATCACCGGCTTCATCCGCATCGAAGGCCAGTCCGTCGGCGTGGTGGCGAACCAGCCGATGGTGCTGGCGGGGTGTCTCGACATTGATGCCAGCCGAAAGGCCGCGCGCTTCGTGCGGTTCTGCGATGCCTTCGAGATCCCGATCCTGACCTTTGTCGACGTGCCGGGCTTTCTGCCCGGTGTCGCGCAGGAACTGGGCGGCGTGATCAAGCACGGGGCGAAATTGCTTTTTGCCTATGGTGAGGCGACGGTTCCCAAGGTGACGGTGCTGACCCGCAAGACCTATGGCGGCGCCTATGTCGTGATGTCGTCCAAGCACCTGCGCGGCGACTTCAACTATGCCTGGCCGACCGCCGAGGTGGCCGTGATGGGTGCCAAGGGCGCGGTCGAAATCCTCTACCGGTCAGAGCTTGACGACAAGGACAAGATCGCCTCTCGCGTCAAGGATTACGAGGCCCGGTTTGCCAACCCCTTCGTTGCCGCAGAACGTGGTTTCATCGACGAGGTGATCATGCCCCATTCGACAAGGCGACGCATCGCCCGCGCCTTTGCCAGCCTGCGCACCAAAAAGCTGCAGAATCCGTGGAAAAAACACGACAATATCCCCCTGTGACGATGGTAAATGCCCCGATGCTCCGCCCTGCAATGCTGATCCCGTCTGCAATCGTCGCCTTTGCTGTTGCAGGTGGCGGCTTGCCGGTGGCGGCGCAGACCGCCGAGGCGATCATTCTGCCTGCCGAGGACGCTGCCTTGGTGGATGTCCCTTCGGGCCAGCCGGTGACGCTGATCGACACTGTCCTGAACGAACCGGGGCCGGCGGGCAACACCATGCGGTTTCGCTTTCTCGCCCCGGAAATCGCGCCGGATGCATCAATCACATTTGATACCGCCGTGATCGATATCGCCGCCCTGTGCGAAAGCTATGCGCTGCCCCGCGCCGCAGAGGCGACACCGGTTCCCGATCAGGTCATCATCTCGCTTGCCGACCGTGTCGTGCCCTTCGGACAGATCGACCCCGAAGCGACCCAGTATTTCGAGGCCTACCGCATCGAAGACGGCGCCTGCGTCTGGGAGATGTTTTGATGTCCGTTGCCGATGCCAAGCTTTTCGCTGGATGGCGCAGCCGTGCTGATGTAGGAACGCCACAGGCCCGTTTCTTGGGTGATTTCTCGTGTCAAAGCGCAGCCCTTTCGGCTAAGCTGTGCGAAGGTCGCTTGAAATTGGCCTGTCCCTCAAAGCGGGGGTGGGATGGTGAATTGTCATCATTCACACTTCCCCAAGAAACTAGGAGTCGAGGATGTCGAAGAGCACGAACGTTATTCTGGCGCTTGCAATGGTCGCTTTCGTG
>JANPKV010000120.1:0-9697 GCA_031426185.1 Rhodobacterales bacterium
ACGTATGGGGGCTGGCTCTGACAAGATCCTGGTCTTGTTACCTGGCGCCCACCTGAGACCTCTGGCTCTCGGGAAACCCCGGCCTTCACGGTCGCTGCGGGCCCGCCACCCTTTCGGATCGTGCTGTCAGCGGCGTTGCGGCGACTTAGCCTCGACCGGGATGGGAACGAGACCGCTGCGGTCTCGAAGCCCCCCACCGGGGCCGCCGTCGCTTTCCAGCGACATGACCGCGATGCCGAACTGCGTCGCCGAAAACACCATGCCGTTAAAGAAGACCAGCAGGAATGTGGCGGTGATCGCGACATCCGACGCCAGGATCAACCGGCGAAGTCCCGCCACGTCCTGCCACATCATGAACCCCACAAGGGCCACTGCCAGCCCAAAGCCGATCGCCACACTTTTCAGGTAAAGCCGGAAAAGTTGGGGCATGACAACCTCCGCAAGTTTGCTGCCGGGTGGGTTCATTTCAGATAACCGCCCCCGCTGTTATTGGTTCCGCCCCAAGTCGGTCTTCAGATTTCGATGCGCGAAAAACCTTCGCGCAAGGCGCGTGACCAGGCCTCGCTCATCGCCTGAAAGGATTTGTCCCCTGCCTCGATCCGCCGCTTGTGGGTGACGCGGCAATCGTCGCGCGCGATCACGGCCAGGTCCAGTGGCATACCCACCGACAGGTTCGACCGCAGCGTGGAGTCCATCGACAGAAGCACCGCCTTTTGCGCGTCGAGCAGGCTGGTCGCAGGGTTGATGACGCGGTCGAGGATCGGCTTGCCATACTTGTGCTCGCCGATCTGCAGGAACGGCGCGTCCTCGGTCGCCTCGATGTGATTGCCCTCGGGATAGATCAGGAACAGGCGCATCGCCCCGCCCCGACGCTGGCCCGCCACGATCATGCTGGCGGTCGCTCCCTGCATCGCGCTGATCTTTTCGTCGACCTCGCTCCGGACCTGGGCCAGCATGTCGCCGACGATATCGGCCACCTTCAGCAACGTGGGTGCCAACATGATCGACGTCTCGGGCGTCGCGTCGGGGTCATCCACCGCCTCGCGCAGGCGCGACAGGGTCGTCTGGGTCACCGACAGACTGCCCGCCGTCATGATGACGATCACCCGCTCGCCGGGGTCTTCGAAGGTGTACATCTTGCGATAGGTCGAAATGTTGTCGAGCCCCGCATTGGTGCGCGTATCCGACAGCAAGACCATTCCTTCGTTCAAAAGAAGGCCCACGCAATACGTCATTTCTGCTGCCTTGCCCTTGGGCGTTTCATAAGTCTGAGCGCCACACTATTGGGCACCTGCCAGAACCGCAACCACCACATCCAGCGCTTCGTGGCCGGTGCCGCGCGAAATGCCCCGGATCGGTGCGGCGTCCTGCGCATCCATGCCGGAGCCGAGCCGGATATAGCGGTCATCAGGGCAGCAGCGGTTGGCAGGATCAAACCCGATCCAGCCAAGGCCCGCCACAAACAGTTCCGCCCAGGCATGCGCTGCCTCATGCGCCTCGCCGGTTGCGTCCGAATGCAGGTAGCCCGAAACATAGCGCGCCGGCATCCCCCGCACCCGCGCCAGTGCGATCATCGCATGGGCATGGTCCTGGCAGACGCCCTCGCCCAGAGCCAGGGCTTCGGCCGCCGTGGTATGGGCCGAGGTGACACCGGGACGGTAGGCAATCGCATCGGCGACCGCGCCCATCAAGGCATGGGCAAGGTCCAGCCCCCCAGGGCCCGGCACCCCATCGGCCAGCCGTCGCAGCGGCATGTCGATCCGCGTCGGACCCGTCGCGCGCATGTAGCATTCGGGATGCACGGTTTCGCGGTGGCCGCGCAGCACGCCGGTCAGGTCCGTGGTTTCCACCGTGCCCTGAACGGTGACCACGATTTCATCAACCGGCCCCGAAACCGTCCAACCCTGCACGATGTCGCCTGCCCCGTCACGAAAGGCCGTCCCCGCGGTGCCGCCGCTGACGGTGGTCTGCCAGTCGACCACGCGCTGCCCCTCAAAGACCGACGGGGTCAGACGATGGCTTTGCACCACCCCCCGCACCGGCGCGTCATAACGATAGCGGGTCACGTGATCGACCGTCAGCAACATCACGCGCGCGCCCTGCTGAGATAGGTGTTGTGGACGGCCAGGCTCAGGCCCGCCGCGTCGCCGATGAACCGCGTCAGATATTCGTGCAGCCCCTCGTCGATGATCCGGTCCACCGTTTCGCCCTCCAGTCCTGTCAGCATGGCACGGGCAAGACGCTGCGCGTCGGTCTCCGCACCGTAAGCCTTGGCCAACCGGCCCAGATGATTTGCGATCCCCGCCACGCAGGTGGTCAGCGAGCGCGGGCTTTGCGGGTTGAGGATCAGAAAATGCGCAATCTTTGCAGCCGTCACTTCGCCGCCATATGCCCAGTGAAAGGCCCGATGCGCGCCCATCGCGCGCAACAGCGTCGTCCATTGATAGTTGTCCAGACCTGACCCCACGAAATCCACGCGCGGCAAAAGGACGTAATACTTCACGTCCATCAGGCGCGCGGTATTGTCGGCGCGTTCCAGATAGTACCCGATGTTGAGAAAGTTGTAGCCGTCATTGCGCAGCAAGGTCGCATCGATCGCGCCTCGGACCATGGCGGTATGACGCATCGTCCATTCCGTCAGACGGGACTGCTGTAGCTCGCTGCGGGGTCGGCGCTCCAGCGCGCGCAGTTCCTCATAGGCGACGTTAAGGGCATCCCAGACCTGTGCTGTCAGCGCGGTGCGCACGATGCGCCCATTTTCGCGCGCCGCCGTGATGCAGCTGGCGACGGATGAGCCGTTGTCGCGGTCGAAAAACAGGTAGCTTTCGATGTTGCGCTGCACCGGATCGCCGTATTTCTTGTCAAAGCCCTCGGCCATGCCGCTGGCCTGAAGCAGGCTGTCCCATTCGCTGCGATAGCCGTGCGCCGAGGGGATCAGGCTGATCCGGCTGCCGACCTCCAGAAGGCGTGCAGAGGTATCCGCGCGCTCCATGTAGCGGGCGATCCAGTAAAGGTTGTCTGCGGTCCGGCTCAGCATCGCATCACTCCGCCAGCACCCAGGTATCCTTGACCCCGCCACCCTGGCTTGAATTCACCACCAGCGAGCCGTCCTTCAGCGCCACCCGCGTCAACCCGCCCGGCACCAGCTCGATCCGCTCTCCGACCAGACAATAGGGACGCAGGTCGACATGGCGGGGCGCGACGCCTTCGTCAACGAAGGTTGGCACCGTGGACAGCGCCAGGGTGGGCTGGGCGATGTAGTTGCCGGGGTTTTCGATGATCTTGGCACGAAACGCCTCGATTTCCGCCTTGGTGCATTTCGGCCCGACCAGCATGCCGTAGCCGCCCGATCCGTGAACCTCTTTCACCACCAGTTCCGGCAATTTATCAAGCACATGGCCCAGATCGTCATGCTTGGCACATTGCCAGGTGGGCACGTTCTGCAAGATCGGCTCCTCGCCGAGATAGAACCGGATCATCTCGGGCACATAGGTATAGACCGCCTTGTCATCCGCCACACCCGCCCCCGGCGCGGAACAGATGCTGACGCCGCCCGACCGATACACATCCATCAACCCCGGGATCCCCAGCATGCTGTCGGGGCGAAAACACAACGGGTCGATATAGGCGTCATCGATGCGCCGGTAGATCACGTCCACACGGCGCGGCCCCTCGGTCGTGCGCATGTAGACAAAGGCCCCGTCCACGAACAGGTCCTGCCCTTCGACCAGCTCCACGCCCATGAGGTCGGCAAGAAACGAATGTTCATAATAGGCCGAATTGAACGAGCCGGGGGTCAGAATGACCACGGTCGGCTCGCGGTCGCATTTGTGGGGGGCGACAGAGGCAAGCGTGCGGCGCAGCAGTTCGGGATAGCGGTCCACCGGCTCGATCCGGTTCTCGCGGAAAAGGTCCGGGAACATCCGCATCATGATCTCGCGGTTTTCCAGCATGTAGCTGACCCCGCTTGGGGTGCGGCAGTTGTCCTCCAGCACAAAGAAATCGTCCGGCCCGGTGCGTACCAGATCGATGCCGACAATGTGGGAATAGACCCCCTTGGGCGGCACGAATCCCACCACCGCCTTTTCATAGGCCTCGTTTTGATAGACCAGCCGCGCCGGTATGCGCCCTGCGCGCACGATCTCTCCGCGCCCGTAGACATCGACCAGAAACGCGTTCAGCGCCCGCGCACGCTGTTTGATGCCGCGTTCCAGCCGGGACCATTCCACGGCGGAAAACACGCGCGGAAACATGTCGAACGGGATCAGCCGGTCCGGGTCGCCGCCTTCGCCGTATACCGCAAACGTGATGCCGATCCGGCGAAACAACGCCTCGGCCTCGGCCTGCTTGAGGCTGCGCAAGGCGGTGGGCATGGCACTGACCCAGTCCTGCAGGCGCGCATAGGGAACGCGAACATCGGTACCTTGGTACATTTCATTGAAATATGGATGCACCCGTTTTCCCCGCTGCGTCTGGTGATCAGTAAATCAACCACCCGGCCGGAGGGAAAGCGAAACGAGGCAATATCGGACACCTGATGTGCATGTGCCCAAAAACTAGGCAATTCCAGCCGGCCGAACATGCTGCTTTGCCATCACCTTGTAGGGCTCTATCTCTTTGTCATGGCCGCACCCGTCCTGACCTTCACCGAACAGGGCATCCATTGCCCGGCAGGGGACTTTCATATCGACCCCTGGCGACCGGTTGCGCGGGCGCTGATCACGCATGGCCATTCCGATCACGCACGGATGGGCCACGGGTCCTATCTTGCAACCCATGCCGCCCTGCCCGTGATCCGCCACCGTCTGGGCGACATCCATGCCGAAGGGATCGCCTATGGCGAGGCGCGCCGGATCGGCGGGGCAACGGTCAGCTTTCACCCCGCAGGCCATGTCCCGGGATCGGCCCAGATCCGGGTCGAGGTCGGGGGCGAGGTCTGGGTCGTTTCGGGCGATTACAAGACCGAGGCCGACGGGCTGGCCGAACCATTTGAGCCCGTGGCCTGCCATGCCTTCATCAGCGAATGCACCTTTGGCCTGCCCGTCTTTCGCTGGGCGCCGCAGCCGCAGGTGATGACGGATATCGCAACCTGGTGGGCGGGCAATGCCGCCGCCGGCCGGACCTCGATCCTTGGCGCCTACAGTTTCGGCAAGGCGCAGCGGTTGATGGCGGGCCTGCCGGACATCGGCCCGATCCTGACGCATGGTGCGGTCGAGAACATCACGCGGATCCTGCGAGACCAGGGCTATCCCTTGCCCCCGACGGTCCATGTCACCCGCGAGGTCACCGCCAAGACCCATCCCGGCGCGCTGGTGATAGCACCCCCCTCGGCGCTCGGGACCAGTTGGGGCGCACGGCTGGGGCCGTCGGATGAGGCATTTGCCTCGGGCTGGATGGCCGTGCGGGGCATCCGGCGGCGGCGCAATCTCGGCACCGGTTTCGCGCTGTCGGATCATGCCGACTGGGCGGGTCTGAATGCGGCCATCCGGGCCACGGGAGCAATCCGGGTGTTTGTCACGCATGGCTATACCGCTCCCTTCAGCCAGTGGCTGGCAACGCAAGGCTATGATGCCGGGGTCGTGGCCACGGACTATTCGGGCGACGATGGCGAGGTTGTGCCGGAGGACAGTGATCCGACATGAAGCACTTCGCGACCCTGTTTGCCGCCCTTGACGGCACCACCAAGACCGGCGCCAAGATCGCCGCGCTGACCGACTATCTGCGCGCCGCCCCCCCCTCGGACAGCGTCTGGACGATCGCGATCCTCTCGGGTCGCCGCCCCAAGCGCGCGGTCAACGCGACCGAACTGAGGACCTGGGCAGCCGAGGCGGCGGGCATCCCGCTTTGGCTGTTCGAGGAAAGCTACAATATCGTGGGGGACCTCGCGGAAACCATCGCCCTGGTGCTGCCGCCTCCCACGACCACCCGCGATCAGACCCTGACCGAGACGATCCATGCCCTCATCGCCCTGACCCGCCTGCCCGCGTCCGAGCGTCAGGCGCGGGTGCTGGCGACCTGGGACGCGCTGCCGGGCGATGAGCGGTTCCTGTTCAACAAGCTTTTGACGGGCGGGTTCCGGATGGGCGTCAGTCAGGGGCTGATGACCAAGGCGCTGGCGGCGGCGACGGGGCTGGAGGAAACCACCATCGCCCACCGCCTGATGGGCGACTGGGACCCGGCGCGGACCGATTTCACGGCGCTTATCGCGGGCGATGACGGGATGGGCGCGCGGCCCTACCCCTTTGCGCTGGCGAGCCAGCTGGAAGGGGAAGTCGCGGCACTGGGGCCGCTGGAAGACTGGATCGCCGAATGGAAGTGGGACGGCATCCGGGGCCAGCTGATCCACCGCGCAGGGGCCTTTGCGCTGTGGAGCCGGGGAGAGGAACTGATCACAGACCGCTTTCCCGAATTTGCGGGCCTGGCGGATTTCCTGCCCGCAGGCACCGTCCTCGACGGCGAAATCCTGGCGTGGCGCGGCGGCGCCCCGCTGCCTTTTTCAGCGCTGCAGACCAGGATCGGCCGCAAGGTGGTATCGAAAAAGGCGCTGGCCGAGGCCCCGGCGCAGTTCGTCGCCTATGACCTGCTGGAAGCGGACGGCATCGATATCCGCGACCGTCCGATCTCTGAGCGCCGCGCGCGACTGGAGGCGCTGGTGGCGGCCATGCCCGCCGGCCTTGCGCTGTCCACCTCGCCCCGCGTCGCTGCGGCCGACTGGGCGGACCTCGCACGCCAGCGGGCAACGGCGCGCGATGTTCTGGCCGAGGGGCTGATGCTCAAACGCCTGTCCTCGCCCTATTTCACCGGCCGCAGGCGGGGCGACTGGTGGAAGTGGAAGCTCGACCCCTATACCGTCGACGCGGTCATGGTCTATGCCCAATCAGGCCATGGGCGGCGCGCGAACCTCTTCACCGATTTCACCTTTGCGGTGCGCGACGGCAACGACCTTGTCCCTTTCACCAAGGCCTATTCGGGCCTGAGCGATGCCGAGTTTGCCGAGATCACCTCCTGGGTCAGCCGCCACACGCTGGAGCGTTTCGGCCCGGTCCGCCGCGTGACGCCCGATCTGGTCTTTGAGCTCGCGTTCGAGGGCATTCAGGCCAGCCCCCGCCACAAGTCCGGCATTGCCCTGCGGTTTCCGCGCATGCTGCGCTGGCGGCGCGACAAGCCCGCAGACGAGATCGACACCATCGACACCCTGCGCGCCCTGCTGGCCGCGAGCGGGGGCCCACCCCCGCACCCCGGGGATATTTAGGCAATCAGAAAGGCGCTTGGGTTGAAGACCGGGGCCAAAGCGACCTACATACGCGCAACCCCAGCTGAAAGGTCGCCTGCCATGATATCGTCCCTCCCCCGTCTAGTCTTTGACGCCAACGCCAGCACGGGCGGTTTCGGCAACCTGCCGGACTGGGATTTGACCGACCTGTATCCAAGCCCCGATGCGCCAGAATTCGGCCGGGACATGGCCTGGCTGGAAAAGGCCTGCGCGGATTTCGCCGCGACCTATGAGGGCAAGCTTGCGACCCTCGATGCCGCCGGGCTGCTGGCCTCGGTGCAGGCCGAAGAGGCGATCGGCATCACGTCGGGGCGCATCATGTCCTATGCGGGCCTGCGCTATTATCAGAACACCATGGACAGCGAACGCGCCAAGTTCATGGCCGATGCCGAGGACAAGGTCACACGGTTCACCACCCCGACCGTGTTTTACAGCCTGGAATTCAACCGGCTGGGGGATGACCATCTGGCGCGCCTTTATGCCGCCAGTGCCGATCTTGCACGCTACAAGCCCGTGCTGGACCGGATGCGCGCGATGCGGCCGCACCAGTTGTCGGATGAATTGGAGCGCTATCTGCACGACACCTCTGCCGTGGGCGCCAGTGCCTGGAACAAGCTTTTTGACGAGACGATGGCGGGTCTGATGTTCGACGTGGCAGGCCAGGACGAGCCCCTGAGCCTGGAAGCGACGCTGAACCTGCTGACCGACCAGAACCGCACCAGCCGGGAGGCCGCAGCCCGCGCGCTTGCCGTGGTTTTCGACAAGAACATCAAGCTGTTCGCCCGTGTTCATAACACGCTGGCCAAAGGCAAGGAACTTGACGACAGGTGGCGCAAGATGCCGACCCCGCAATACGGGCGGCACCTTGCGAACCACGTGGAGCCCGAAGTGGTCGACGCCTTGCGCAACGCAGTCGTCGCGGCTTATCCCAAGCTGAGCCATCGCTATTACCGCCTGAAGGCGAAGTGGCTGGGGCTGGACAAGTTGCAGGTCTGGGACCGCAACGCGCCGCTGCCGCAGGAAAGCCCCAAGCTGGTGGATTGGGACACCGCGACCAAGACCGTTCTTGACGCCTACAGCGCGTTTGATCCGGCGATGGCGGAACTGGCGAAGCCATTCTTCACCAAGGGCTGGATCGACGCAGGCGTAAAGCCCGGCAAGGCGCCCGGTGCCTTTGCCCACCCGACCGTCACCACGGTGCATCCCTATGTGATGCTGAACTACCTCGGCAAGCCGCGCGACGTGATGACGCTGGCGCATGAACTGGGCCACGGTGTGCATCAGGTGCTGGCAGCGGGTCAGGGAGAGTTGCTGTCATCGACACCTCTGACGCTGGCGGAAACGGCATCCGTGTTCGGCGAGATGCTGACATTCCGCCAACTGCTCGATGGCGCGACGACCCCGGCCGAGAAAAAGACCCTCCTCGCCGGCAAGGTGGAGGACATGATCAATACCGTCGTCCGCCAGATCGCCTTTTACGACTTCGAATGCAAACTGCACGCTGCCCGCGCCGAGGGAGAACTGACGCCGGACGACATCAATGCGCTGTGGATGAGCGTGCAGGCCGAAAGCCTTGGCGACGCGTTCGAATTCATGGACGGCTACGAGACGTTCTGGGCCTATATCCCGCATTTCGTCCACAGCCCGTTCTACGTTTATGCCTATGCATTCGGCGACGGCTTGGTGAACGCGCTTTATGCCGCCTATGCCGATGGCCTGCCGGATTTCCAGACCAAATACTTCGACATGCTCAAGGCGGGCGGATCGAAACATCACAAGGAGTTGCTGGCACCGTTCGGTCTGGATGCCAGCGATCCGAAGTTCTGGGACAAGGGCCTGTCGATGATCGCGGGATTCATCGACGAGTTGGAAGCGATGGAAGACTAGGGTCTGTCATGCTGCCCGCGACAGGGGCGCCCGCGCGGGCAGCATGTTACCAGCGGTCTAGCCGTGATGTTTGGCCAGGCCTCCCTGGATCACCATTTCCATCTGGGCCACGGCATCATCCATCGTGACCACCCGGGCATCGGCATCGATCAGCCGCACCACGTCGGGCTCTTCGTCCACGATGTGCCCCCCGATGGTGATCCACGCCCCGGGATTGGACACCCGCAAGGCCACGATCAGGCGCGACAGCGGAAAGATCATCGCCGCGCTTGATCCAGAAAGCCCGATGATGGGATAGGGTTCGTGTCCGATCTGATCGACAAGATCTTCGTGCGACATCGCCAGCTTGACATCGATTTCCCAACCGCGACGCCGCAGATGGTCAGCCGCCATCGTCAGGCCGATGGTATGCGTCTCACCCGGGGCCGCAGCGAACACGGCACGAAACTTGTCCGGCCGTTGCGCCTGGGCCGAGACGAACATCCCGCGCAGCCGTCGCATGATCGCATAAATCCGGCTGGCTCCGATGATCACCTC
>JANPKV010000121.1:0-4850 GCA_031426185.1 Rhodobacterales bacterium
ATCTCGCCGGGGATCGGTGACGACAAGACAAGCTGGCGCACCTCGTCGCGGCGCAGGACAACGTTGTAGACCTGTGCATTGGCCAACAACTCGGCTTCCAGCTCGGGCATGATCATGTCTTCGGTAGCCAGCTGCGTCAGCGCGGCGATCTGCGCCATCTTCAGGCGTTCGGCCAGGAAATCATACCGGAACCGCGCGATCGACGGCAGAAAGATCAGGATTTCGGCCAGCATGACGAACGCGACCGTCAGCATCAGGAACCGCCCCGAAAGCGTCCTCAGGAATCCGGTTCGCCTTGCCACCTGTCCCAGCCTCTTGCGGTATCAAAATCGGACTCTGGCTATCCCTGATCAGGGAAGCAAGCGCTGTATCACCCGTACGAAGCGCTTCAGCAACGGGCTGTCAAAAAGCTTGGGCGAAAAATACGCACTGACCGCGCGTTTGGAAACTTCGTTCAAGGTCGGATAGGGCAGCACCGTACCAGCGATGGCCGACAGCTTGACCCGTGCCGAAATCGCCAGCGCCCACAGGGCGATCAACTCGCCTGCCTGGGGTCCGACGATACTGGCCCCCACCGCGCGCCCCTTGACCACCATCACCTTGACCAGTCCCGTGGTCTTGCTCTCGGCCTGGGCGCGGTCGTTATGCGCGAACTCCGCCCGCAGGACCTGCAATGCGTCGCCGTGGATCTTGCGCGCCTCGGCCTCGGTCAGGCCGACCTGTGCCAGCTCGGGATCGGTGTAGGTTGCCCATGGGATATGCGCCATGCTGACCTTGGCAGGCAGGCCGAGGACAATTTGCCGGATCACCACGCCGGCATGATAGCCCGCAACATGGGTGAACTGCAGCCCACCTGCCGCATCGCCGACCGCATAGACGCGCCGGTTGGTCGACCGCAGGTCGGGTCCCACCGTCACGCCTTTGCGGGTAAATGCAACTCCCGCGGCCTCCAGGTTCAGCCCTTCGACGGTCACCGCGCGCCCTGCGGCAACCAGCAGATGCGATCCCATGATCATGTTGCCATCGCCAAGGACAACCTCGATGCCATCGGCCACAACAGCCACGCGCACCACCGGCTGGCCTTCGATGATCGCCACCCCTTCGGCGCGGACGGCATCCAGAACCATGCCTGCAAGTTCGGGATCGTCGCGGCCCATGGCCTTGGCCCCCTCGATGACCGTAACCTTTGACCCGAGCCGTCGATGCGCCTGCGCCATTTCCATTCCGATGGGTCCACCACCGATGATGATCAGATGGTCGGGCCGGTCGCGCAGGGCAAAGATCGTCTCATTGGTCAGGTAAGGCACCGTGTCGATCCCGGGGATCGGCGGCACAAGCGCGCGCGACCCCGTCGCGATGACGAACCGTCGCGCCCGGATCACATGGTCCCCAGCCGTCACCTCGTTCGGCGCGGAAAACCTGGCCCAGTCGCGGATCACGCGGACGCCCAGACCTTCGAACCGCTCTTGACTGTCGACCGGGGCAATCGCTTCGATCACCCGTGCGACATGGTCCTTGACCGCGCCAAAGTCGATCTGCGGCTCCACCGGGGCGATCCCGAGTGCCGCCCCCGACCGCATCGCATGGGCCGCCTTGGCCGCCGCGATCAGGGCCTTGGACGGCACGCAACCCGTGTTCAGGCAATCGCCGCCCATCTCGCCGCCCTCGATCAGCACGACACGCGCGCCCATCTGGACTGCCCCGGCCGCGACCGACAGGCCACCCGACCCCGCCCCGATGACGCAGATATCGGTATCGATCCGCTTCACCATGGCTCAGCCCCGCTTTTGATATGCCTTGACCAGGATGGGCAAGGCCGACAACGCCGCAAGCCCGAGGATCGGCCCTATGACATAAGGTTGAAAGATGATCGACAAGTCAGGCGTCTCGCCGCGCGCAAAGACCTCGCCCAGACCGGCACCAACCCACGTATAGACCAGGGCACCCGGCATGATCCCGAAAAAGGTCGTCACCGCAAAGGGGGTCAGCCGCGTGCCCACGAAGGCGGGCAGCAGATTGGCAAGGAAAAAGGGAACCGCCGGCACCAGCCGCATGATCATGAGGACCGACCATTCGTTCTCGCGCAGGCCCGTCTGAAGGCGTGCCGCAGCCCCGCCACCCGCCTCGATCTTTGCCGCGACCGCCGTTCCGAACCCGCTTTGCGCCGCCAGAAAGACTGCGATGGCCCCCAGGGTTGCCGCCGTCACATTGAAAAACACACCCGGAAACAGTCCGAACAGAAACCCGCCCGTCAGCGTGGCCACGGTTGCCCCGGGCAGGCTGAAGGCGACGATCGTCACATAGGCCGCGATGAAGCCCAGCACGGCCCAAAGGTAATGCGCGTCGCGAAACGCCAACAGACGCTCGCGGTTGTCCGCCAATGCGGCAAAGCTCAGCTGGTCGCGCAGGGTGATCGCGCCGATGATCGCCACTGCAAGCACGATCAGGATCGGCAGCTTTCGCCAGATCGGATGGGTCGGCAGGTGCAGGCTCGGCATCGGGGGTCTCCGCAGGATCACCCGACACAGATGCACCTTGCCGGGGGTGCGCCGGTAGTCCCCTCACGCCACGTTGAACCAAATGGGCCGTTTCGGGGGATTGCGTGAACGGATTGAAACATAGATCCCGCATTTCCCGTCCAGTTCGGCAAATCGCCGCGCCGAATGTTGCAAGATTCCGGGCTGCATCGGCGGACACGGCGTTGACTTGCCCCGAAACCGACCGTAAAGCACGGACTTTGATTGAACAGCCGCGACTCCCCATGTGGTGGAGAGCTGGCGACGTGACGGATGGAGCATCGCGATGAAGCGCACATTTCAACCCTCGAACCTGGTGCGCAAGCGTCGCCACGGCTTTCGTGCCCGTATGGCGACCAAAGGCGGCCGTCTGGTTCTGGCCGCCCGCCGCGCCAAGGGTCGTCACAAGCTGTCCGCCTGATATCGCTGGCCCCGCAAGGGCCGGATTGAGGTGATCAGATGACACCGCCGGAGGTTCAGGCCCAGGACGCCATCGTCCAAAAGCCCGCCAATCCCCCGGCGGTTTTGCTTTTGGTGCTAGCCAAACGCGCCGATTTCCTGCGCGCGGCCTCGGCCCGCAGGCATGGCACGGCGGGCTTTCTGCTCCAGGCCCGCGCCCGGCAAGACGCAAGTCCCCAGATTCGCATCGGCTATACCGCGTCGAAAAAGATCGGCAATGCGGTCCTGCGCAACCGGGCCAAGCGCCGTCTGCGGGCGCTTGTGCGCGACATGCTGCCCAAGCTCGGCCAGCCTGGGTGGGATTATGTGCTGGTGGCCCGTCCCGACGCCACCGTGACGCGTCCGTTTGCCGACCTGCAGTCGGACCTCGTCACCGCGCTTCGGACGGTCCACAAGGCGCGCCCATGACGCCTCTTGCCTATGCCCTCGCCCTGCCGGTGCGGGCCTACCGGCTTTTGCTTTCCCCGATGGTCGGCCATGGCTGCCGGTTTCAGCCCACCTGTTCCGCCTACGCGATGGAGGCGTTGGACCGGCATGGCGGGATCAAGGGCGGCTACCTGACCATCCACCGCATCTGCCGCTGTCACCCCTGGGGTGGGCAAGGCTATGATCCGGTGCCGGGCGCGGACCCAGACCACGACGCCTCGGCCGGCAAGGAGTAACGCCACCGGTTTGAAGCCGGCCTGGACAAGCGGATGCGCTCCCGTCGCTTGTCCGAAACAGTTGCTGATCCAGCGCGCCCCTGCACAAAGAGGTCGCAGATCATGAAAATGCAACGCAACTTCGGGATGTGCGTTAACGAAGCCATCAGTCTTGTCTTTCAAACCTTCGACATCGGGCGCAGCAAATGCCGCCCGCGCGTTGCGGAGGATTGACATGCAGACCAACGGGCAAATGCGGCGCTTGGCCGCCTGGCTCCGCCGACCCGAACTTCTGGTCTTTCTGCCGGCGGTCACGCTGGCCGGCTTCTGGTACGGGGGCGAACAGATGCTCGTGGCGCTTGCGGTCGGCGTGCCGTTTGTCGTCACCTTTGCGGGGGCTTTCCGGCTGCATCCGCAGGCTGTCCCGACCGACTTGCTGTCGGGCATGATCCAGCGTCCGCAGCTCTTGGCGATGATGGACACGATCCTGTCGCGCGAAGACGAGACTGGCCAGACCACCGCGTGTCTGGTCGTGCTTTTCGATGACGCCGATCGCATCCTTGACCGCCACGGCCGCGCCGCGCGGGTCGAAATTCTGACCCGCAACGCCGATCGGATGATCGGTGCCATGCGCGGTGGCGACGTCGTCGCACGACTCGAAGGCGGCGGGTTTGCCATTGCCCTTGCTCCGGTGCGCCGGATCGATCTTGAAAGCCTTGTGCAGATTGCCGCCCGCCTGCAGGACGCGGTGCAGGTACCGACAAGCCTGGACGGCACCCCCATCTACATGACGGCGTCAGTCGGGTTCTGCCTTGCGGCACGCGCACCTGACCGCAGCGGTGCGGCGCTGCTGGATGCCGCACGCCTTGCGGCCGAGGACGCCTTGCGCAACGGCCCCGGGGCAATCCGCGCCTTTCAGCCCGACATGACCAGCAAACGCGCAGACCGCGAGGCGTTTCGCGCCGAACTGGAAAACGCGCTTGATACCGGTCAGATCCAGCCCTGGTTCCAACCCCAGATCGCCACCGAAACCGGTGCCATCACCGGCTTCGAAGCACTGGCTCGCTGGCAGCACCCCGACCGCGGGCTGGTGGCCCCCGGCGAATTTCTGCCCTTGATCGAAGAGGCGGGCCTGACCGAACGGCTGGGCGAGGTGATCTTGTACCATGCTCTTGGCGCATTGGTGCGCTGGGACAAGGCGGGATTTTCCGTGCCCGCGATCGGCGTGAACTTT
>JANPKV010000122.1:0-6759 GCA_031426185.1 Rhodobacterales bacterium
GTCGATCGAGATCGACCTGGAATCGCCATTGAAATTCTGGGCCGGGCAATATGTCGACATCACCGTCAGGACCAAAGCGGGGGAGACGATTACACGCTCGTTCTCCATGGCAAATACGCCGGACCAAGGCCAGACCCTCAAGTTCATCATCAAGAAATACCCCGAAGGACGCTTCTCCGGCGAACTCGACAGCGGCGGCATCGAAGTCGGAGCCGAAGTCACCGTCACCGGACCCTACGGATCCTGCTTCCGACGGGAAAACCGAACCGGACCAATAGTGCTGGTTGCCGCAGGCTCGGGCATGTCACCGATCTGGTCGATCCTGCATGACCACATCGCCAGCGGCGAAGATCGCCCGGTCTACTTCTTCTACGGCGCCCGGACCCGGGCCGACCTGTTCTATCTCGACCGGATCGCCGCGATCACCGCGGCAAACCCTGCCATCACCTTCATCCCGGTGCTGTCGCATGCCCAGGACGACGACGAATGGACCGGGGCCGAGGGCTTTGTGCACCAGGTCGTCGGAACCGAACTGAAGCGGCTGGGCATCGAGGGCGACGCGGACGCCTATGCCTGCGGTCCGCCGCCGATGATCGACGCACTGCAGCCGGTGCTGTTCCTGCAGGACTTCGACCCGGACCGGACCTTCTTTGACAAGTTCACCACCTCCACCGCCTCGGCGCCCGTGAAGGCGCACTGACAACAGAGGCCCAAGCCTCACAAACAGGGAGAAAGACATGGTTGCCACATCAAGCTCGGTCGGATCGGGGGCGGCAGGTGCCGCGCGGTTTGTCGACAGCGAAAGCCGCCGCTACCGCTATTTCGAACCCCGCGGCAAGCGGGCCACCCATTACGAGGACGTCACCGTGGACGTCCAGCCCGACCCGGAGCGCTATCTGATCCAGGATTGGATCATCGCCTTCCCCAATGGCCGCGGCGCCTATGAGAAAGACAGCACCAAGGCCAAGAGCAGCAACTGGCACGCTTTCCGCGCCCCCGACCAGGAATGGGAGCGGACCCATTACCAGCGCCAGTCGCGCATCGAGGTGATGGTTCAGTCGGTCATCAGCAACGGCCGCAAGTCCGGCGCGCAGCATGCCTTCGACGCGGCCTGGGGCAAGGTCCTGCAAAAGCATCTGGGCGCATGGAAGCATGCCGAATTCGGCCTTGGCACCAGCCTGATGCAGGCGCAGCGCTACGGCTATACCCAGATGATCAACAACGCCACGCTGACCAATTCGTCCTACAAGCTGCGGCTGTCGCAGGACATCACGCTGTACCTGGCCGAGATCGGCATGGATATCGCGGGCTGGGATGACGAGGCGGGCAAGAAAGCCTGGCTGGAAGACCCGATCTGGCAGGGCGCCCGCGAGGCGATCGAGACGATCATGGGCTGCACCGACTATCTGGAGCAGTATTTCGCCACCAATCTGGTGTTTGAGCCGCTGGTGGGCGAGTTGTTCCGCTCGGGCTTCCTGATGCAGGCCGGCGCGCCCAACAACGACTTCATGACCCCCTCGGTCATCGCGGCCGCCGAAGGCGACTATGAACGCAACCTCGCGAACACGATCGACCTGATCTACCTCCTGGTGAACGACGAAAAGTTCGGCGCGCAGAACCGCACGCTGTTCCAGTCCTGGGTCAAGAAGCATGCGGCCCTGGCCGAAAAGGCCGCCCGCAACATGCAGCCGATCTGGAGCCAGGCCCACGCCAAGCCGGTCAGTTTCGACGAGGCGCGCGCCGTGTCCGAGGAACGGTTTGCGAAGATCCTTGGCGAACTCAACCTCTCACGCTGAAAGGCAACATCATGTCGAATATCGCTCGCGACAACAGCCACGACAACATCTTCAAGGCGATGAAGGACATCACCTTCGAGAAAACCGTTTCGCATCAGTGTGGTGTGACGATGTCGGATTCGGTCGAGGCCCGCGCCATCGCCGAATTCATGGACCAGCAGCCGGGGGTCACCGTGACCTACAACCCCGCGCTGATCCGCATCGACGGTTCGGGTAAGATGATCTTCAAGATGGACGAGATCAGCGAATACCTGGGCCGCGAAATGACGGCCGAACTCTTTGAGGTGAACTCATCGACGCATTACGGCCGCATGGTCCGCGCCGACGACAACACCGTGATCCTCTACGGCGACATGAACGAGATGCTTGAATTCATCTAGCGCAACGGACGCGGGGGCCATCCCCCCCGCGTCCCCCAAATTCCCAGCCACCGCGATGCCTGAAAGGCAATTCCCATGTACATCACCCCTGAAGGCAAGGAGATCTTCGTGGTCGACGGCCATACCCATTTCTGGGATGGCAGCCCCGAAAATCAAGCCAACATCCACGGCAAGCAGTTCATCGACTGCTTTTACGCCTACCACTCCAACCTGTCCCCCAAGGAACAGCTCTGGGAGAAGTCGAAGTTCGAGAAGTATTCGGCCGACCAGCTTTACAACGACCTCTTCATCGAGGGGCCGGATGACATCGCCATCCTGAACTCGACCTATCTCAAGGATTTCTACAAGGCCGGCTTCAACACCATCGAGCGCAATCACTCGGTGGCCAAGAAGTATCCCAACCGCTTCATCGTGAACGGATCTTTCGACCCGCGTGATGGCGAGAAGGCGCTCGAATACATCCACTGGATGAAGGAAACCTACAACATCCAGGGCGTGAAGATGTACACGGCCGAATGGAACGGGTCCTCCAAGGGCTGGAAGCTGAACGATCCGGATGCCTACAAGTGCTTTGAGCTGTGCGACAAGCTGGGCATCAAGAACATCCACGTTCACAAGGGCCCGACGATCATCCCGCTGAACAAGGACGCGTTCGACGTCCATGACGTCGACTATGCGGCGACCGATTTCCAGAACCTGAACTGGATCATCGAACACGCCGGCCTGCCGCGTCTGGACGACTTCTGCTGGATCGCCACGCAGGAAACCAACGTCTATGCGGGCCTTGCCGTGGCGCTGCCGTTCATCCACACCCGGCCGCGCTATTTCGCCGAAGTGATCGCGGAACTGCTGTTCTGGATCGGGCCCGACAAGATCCTGTTCGGGTCGGATTATGCGATCTGGACGCCGAAATGGCTGGTCGAGAAGTTCTGGGCTTGCCAGCTTCCGGCCGACATCTCGGCCGAACGGGTCGGCATCCAGCTGACGGACGAGATCAAGGAAAAGATCCTCGGCCTGAACGCGGCCCGCCTTTACAACATCGATATCGCGGCCCGCAAGGCAGAGTTTGCCAAGCAGCCCGTGCTGATCGCGGCGGAGTAAACCCTATGCCAGCCGCGCCACATTTCCCCGCAGAGCTGCTTGCACGCCCCCCACTTGAGCAGGTCTGGGCGCGGCTGGATCTGGTGATGGACCCCGAACTCGACGAAGCCGTCACGGATCTCGGTTTCGTCGAGGCGGTGTCCATCACCCCGTCCTTGCACGACGATACCCCGCGCGAGGTGCAGGTCAGCTTTCGGCTGCCGACCTACTGGTGCTCGCCCAACTTTGCCTTCCTCATGGCCGAGAGCATCAAGCGCGAGATTGAGGTCCTGCCTTGGGTCGCGCAGGCCGTCGTCACCCTGCACGACCACATGGCGGCGGACGAAATGAACGCCGCAATCAATGCCGGACGCAGTTTCGGATCGGTGTTCGAAGACCTGCATCCTGGCGAAGACCTGTCCGCCTTGCGCGAAAAGTTTGACCGCAAGGCCTTTCAGCGGCGTCAGGAAGTGGTGATCAAGGCCTTGCAGGCGATGACCTATTCACCGGAATGGCTGGTCGACATGACGCTGGCCGAACTGGAGGCGGTCACCTTTGCCGACCCCGAAGACGCCCGCCAGACCGGGCGCTATCTGGCGATCCTCAAGGCCAAGGGATTGGCTGGGCAGCCGTCGGACCGCGCCTTGCCGGACTATGACGGCGTGCCACTGACCGCAGAGAGCTTTCGCACCCACATGGAGCTTTTGCGGTCCGTGCGCATCAACATGGAATTCTCGGGCTCGCTGTGCCGGGGATTGAAAGCCACCCGCTACAAGCAGGCAGATCTGTCAGGGGACGTGCCGGTTCTGGTGGATTTCGTGCCAGCCGACCTGCCCGACGGGGCCAATTCGACAAGAACGTTTCAATAGCCGTCCAAGACGCAGGAGGACACGATGCCGAAACTCATGATCCACGGAAATGATGCCCGTCGCGCCCTGGCCCATGGCGTCCAAAGGCTGAGCGCCGCAGTTGAATCGACCCTTGGCCCGATGGGCATGAATGCGATGATCGACCGCCCCATGGGCACGCCATTGATCAGCCGCGACGGTGTCTCCATCGCATCGGAGATCGAGCTTTTCGACCGGTTCGAGAACATGGGTGCGCAAGTGGTGCGCGAGGTTTCGATGCAGACCAACGACGTGGCGGGCGACGGGACCACCACCTCGATCGTGCTTGCCAACGGGATGATCCAGCAAGGCGTCGCGCTGATCGACAAGGGCGCCAAGCCGGTAGAGCTGTGCCGTGGGATCGCCCTTGCGGTCGAGACCACCACCTCGGCGCTGCGCTCGGCCGCAAAGCCTGCCACCGATGATGCGATGCTGTCGGCCGTGGCCCGGATCAGCGCGTCGGATGCAGACCTGGGGTCGCTGGTGGCCGAAGCCTTCCGCCGCGTCGGCGCGCAAGGGGTCATCACCACCGACTATGGCACCGGAAATGTCTCCACCCTGGATGTGGTCGACGGCATGGCCTTTGACCGGGGTTACATCTCGCACCATATGGTCACCGATCTGGACGCCATGCGGGCCGTGGTCGAAAATCCCTACATCGTCCTCACCGATATCAAGATGAAGACCGCCAGCCAGTTGGACGCGGCCAAGAAGATCGCCGCCGCCGACAAGCGCCCGCTGGTGATCCTGTCCGAGGAAACCTCGCCCGAGGTCTTGATGACTCTTCTTGGCAAGGAAGGTCCCGGCAAGTTCCTGGTCGTCCACCCGCCCGAGTTCGGCCACTGGCGCCGCAACATGATGGAGGATCTGGCGATCCTGACCGGCGGCAAGGTCCTGTCGCGTGATCTGGGCGACAGCCTTGAGGCGATCACCCGCGACGACATGGGCGGGGCCGACCGGATCGAATCCACCCAGTCCGACACCAGGATCATCCGCGGTCACGGCGATGCCCAGGCCGTCGCCGCCCGCCGGGCGCAGGTGCAGCGGCTTTATGACATGGCACCGCCGAACATCGACAAGGACAAGCTGCAGGAACGGCTGGCCAAGCTTTGCGGCGGCACCGCGACGATCCTTGCGGGCGGCGTGACCCCGGTCGAACAGAAGCGCACCATCCAGCTGATCGAGGATTCGCTCAACGCCGTGCGTGCGGCCGCCGAAGAGGGCGTCCTTGTCGGCGGCGGCGTGGCCCTTGCCCGGGTCGCTCCGGCGCTGGCGACGCTTTCCAAAACGGTTACGGGCGACATCCGCAAGGGGGTGGAACTGGTCCAGTCGGTCCTGACGCTGCCCCTGGCGCGGATCGCCTTCAACGCCGGGGCCGAACCGAATGACGTGGTCAGCAAGGTCAGCGCCATGACCGGCAACCAGGGCTACAACGCCGCCACCGGCCGGTTCGAGGACCTGATGGTCGCTGGCGTGGTCGATCCGGTCCGCGTGACCTGTGCGGCCCTGATGAATGCGGGGTCCGTGGCGACCCTGATCCTGACGACCGAAACCCTGATTGCCGATCTCAAGGAAGACGAGGACCCGACAGCAGGCGGAGCGCTGGGCGGCGGTGCGGAAAAGCTTGGCCGGAAATGATTACTCACGAACAGAAAGGGCGCTGACATGAAAGCTGCCAGACTTTACGAATACGACCCCGCAATGAACGTCCAGCTGAAGATCGAGACGGTCAAGTCCCCGACCATCATGGGTCCGAACGATGTCATCGTGAAAGTGGGGGCGGCGGGTCTTTGCCGCACCGACCTGCACATCATCGAAGGCGTCTGGAAGGACATCATGGATCAGGGCGGCAATCTTCTGCCCTACATCATGGGCCATGAGAATGCCGGCTGGGTCGAGGATGTCGGGTCGAACGTCACCTCGGTCAAGCATGGCGACACGGTGATCTGCCACCCGCACCGCACCTGCGGCATCTGCCTGTCGTGCCGCTATGGCGACGACATGCATTGCGAACACAGCCTCTTTCCCGGTCTGGGCCTGGACGGCGGCTTTGCCGAATACTTCCTGACCTCGGAGCGCAGCCTGATCAAGCTGAACCCCAACGTGACGCCGCTGGATGTGGCCCCGATGGCCGATGCGGGCATCACCGCCTACCGCGCGGCGAAGAAGGCCGCGAAAAGCCTGCGGCCGGGCGCTTATTGCGTGATCGTCGGCGTGGGTGGCCTTGGTCACATCGCGTTGCAGTGCCTGCACGAGATCTCGGGGTGCCGGATCATCGCGGTCGACCGCGAACCGGCCGCGCGCCAGCTTTGCAAGGAGCTTGGTGCCGACTTCGTGCTGGATGGCGGGCCGAACATAGTCGAGGAGATCAAACAGATCACCGGTGGCGGCGCGCAGGTGGTGATGGATTTCGTCGGCGAGCTTGGCGTGGAAAACCTGTGCTGGAAGATGGTCCGGCCCGGCGGAGAGCTGATCATGATCGGCTATGGCGGCAAGATCGAGGTCCCGACCGCGCATCTGGTGATCAACGAGATCAACATCGGCGGCAGCCTGGTCGGCAACTACACCGAACTGGTCGAGCTGATGGAGCTGAACGCCGACGGCAAGGTCAAGATG
>JANPKV010000123.1:0-1683 GCA_031426185.1 Rhodobacterales bacterium
CATGCCGCCTGCCGCCAGCGCCATGGAACCTGCGGTCGTCTGCAGGAACGTGCGTCTGGACAGAGTCTTTTCGTTCATTCTTCTACCTCCAGTGATTTTTGTTTGGTTCAGTCGTCTTCTTGTGCCCGTCGTTCAGTAGCGCCCGACAAGCAGTCCTCCGTCCACGACCACGACCTGCCCGGTCATGTATCGTGCCGCGTGAGATGCCAGGAACAGGATCACGTCCGCGATGTCTTCGGGCTCTCCGATGCGTCCCATGGGAATGTATTCGCCGCATTTATCGGCGTCCGGGCCGACGGAATGCTCTTTGGACAAAAGTTGCGCGGTGCGGATGTAGCCGGGTGCCACGCCGTTCACCCGGATGCCGTCGCGCGCAAGTTCCACGGCAAGACCGCGCACCAGCCCCACGACGCCTGCCTTGGCGGCAGAATAATGGACGTGTTCATCCCAGCCATAGGCGACACCCATGATCGAAGACAGCGCCACGATGGACCCGGCCCCCCGCGCGCGCATTGCCGGCAGTGCGGGCCGCACCACCCGGTAGATGCCCTTGAGGTCGATGTCGAAGGTGAAATCCCACTTGTCATCGGTCAGTTGTGCCAGAGGAACGCGATGCGCGATCCCGGCATTCGCGACGATGGTGTCGATCTTGCCATGGCGGGTTTCGATGTCGGCCACGACCGCATTGGCCGCTTCGGTGGACCGCACATCGAGAAACATGAATTCGGCGCTGCCACCCGCGCCCTTGATTTCCGCCACGACCGCATTGCCCTGCTGTTCCAGTACATCCGTCACCACGACATGCTGGCCGGCCTTGGCTGCCGCCAGCGCTGTGGCGCGCCCGATGCCGATACCCGCGCCCGTGATCAGTGTGATTTCCGTCATAGCATCACGTCCCCAGAATTCGGCCCCAGTGTCTGGCCCACGAACAGGGCCGCGTCAGGCGAACACAGAAAGGCAACCGTGCCCGCGACTTCGTCCGGCTCGCCAAAGCGGCCCAGCGGCAGTTCCGCTGCCTTGGCGGTCTGCCAGTCCTGCGACAGCATGCGCACCAGGGGGGTGTTGATCGGGCCGGGCGCGACCGCATTGACGCGCACGCCCTGGGCCGAAACCTCGCGCGCCAGCGCCTTGGTCAGCCCGATGATCCCTGCCTTGGCCGCGGAGTAATGCACAAGATCCACCCCGCCGATCTGCCCAAGCTGCGAGGCGATGTTCACGATCACCCCGGACTTCCGTGCCAGCATGCCCCCCAGCACGGCCTGGCTGCACAGGAATGTGCCGCGCAGATGGACCGCGATCATCCGGTCGAAATCCTGCACTGTCAGATCGATGAAGCGTCCCTGATGCACATGGCCTGCGTTGTTGACCAGATGGGTCACGGGACCCAGCTCGGATTCAGCCTTGGCGACAATGGCGGCCACGTCCTGCTCGACGGAGACATCTCCCGCGCAGGCAACACCGCCGATTTCTGCCGCCACCGCCTCGGCCGCCGCAAGCCGCATGTCGTTGACCAGCACCCGGTAGCCGTCTGCGGCCAGCCGGACCGCAATCGCGCGCCCGATCCCCGACCCTGCCCCGGTGACAACCGCCACCTTCATACGATTTCCTCCTGCATCGCCATCTTGCGGGCGCGCCGGACCGACAACCCCATCAGGATCGCGTAGACCGACAAAAGCGCGAAGG
>JANPKV010000124.1:0-7043 GCA_031426185.1 Rhodobacterales bacterium
ATCGAACTTGTAGGTATGATCGATGTCCGGAACGCGGTCAGAGCGTTCTTCGAACCCTTTCACCTTCATGTCGGTGTCGATCCCGAACACATCGCGCACGCTGATGTCTTCGGTGGGTTTTCTTGCCTGGTCCAACATTACTCGCGCCTATTCCGCTTGCGCCGAAACGGGCGCGCCAACCAGACGCCTTGTGACGGAAGTTGGGGGCACGTTCAAGGGCGCAGCGACGCTCACGCCCCTTCGCTTTCGCGTGATGTCGCAACTTTTCCCGCATGCGGTGCGTAGCTTGGGGCATAACGTCGCGCATCGCCCTGAACCCCGGAGCCCCCAGATGAAACGCCGTCACTTTCTGATCACCGTGTCCGCTGCCCTGATGGCTGCCCCCATGGTCCGCGCCGCGAGTTTTGAGGTCACGCTGACCGAGCAGGAATGGCGCGCCCGGCTGAGCGACCTACAATTTCGCGTCCTGCGTGAAGAAGACACCGAGCCTGCGGGATCAAGCGCACTGGACGCGGAATACGGCGTGGGCACCTATCATTGTGCCGGCTGCGATCTGGCCGCGTTCGCGTCAGACCACAAGTTCGACAGTGGCACCGGCTGGCCCTCTTTCTGGCAGCCGCTGCCGAATGCGGTGGGGACCAAGGCCGATTGGGGCATTCTCGGCAAACGGACAGAGGTCCACTGCCGCCGCTGCGGCGGGCATTTCGGGCATGTGTTCAATGACGGGCCGGAGCCGACGGGCAAACGGTACTGCATGAACGGGGCGGCGCTGGTGTTCAAGGCGGCGTGACAGCCGCGGCCCGCTTCACTCTCTGAAGTATCGGCTGTCCTTGATCTGGTCCCAGGCCCAGACCACTTCTTGCAGGCGGTCCTCGTCTGAGCGGTCGCCGCCGTTCATGTCGGGGTGAAGGTCCTTTACCAGCGATTTGTACTGCTTTCTGATCACGGTCTTGGTCCAGGTGTCGCGGGCGTCAAGGATCTCCACCGCCTTGCGCTCGGTTGGGGGCAGCTTACGGGTGGCGTTGCCGGTCGGCGCGCGGCCGGGGTTTTGCGTTGCGTTGGACCCCAGGATCGACAGCGGATCATTGACCCCAAGCCGCGCCCAGGCGCGACCGTCATCCTTCTGGCTGAAGGGTTTGGTCTCGCGTTCCCACACCCGGTCCTTGTCGAGGACCTTCTGGAATTCCTCATCCGTGGTGCCCTGGAAGAAGTTCCATTTCAGGTTGTACTCGCGGATGTGGTCCTTGCAGAACCAGAAAAACTCATCCAGCAGATCGGGCGATTTCGGCGCGCGGTAGGCGCCTTGCAGCTTGCAGTCGGGAAAATCGCAGCGGCGATTGGACACATCTGACGCGACACCCGCACCGCGACGCCCCGACTTTTTGCGGGCCTTGTCGGTCGAGACACGGATATCAAACTCAAAGGGCGGGCGGTTCGTCATCAAGCACGGCCTTTCCGACTCGGGGCCACAAGTCTAAGGGTTTCCAGGAGGGAATGGAAAGGGTGGCCAAACATGAATGTCGCTTTGCAGATGGAAAGCCGCCTGCGCGCAGCCTTTGCGCCGGACCGGCTGGAGATCCAGAACGAAAGCCACAAGCATGCCGGACATACAGGCGATGACGGGACCGGCGAAAGCCATTTCAAGATCATCATCCGTGCCCCGGCATTCGTCGCGATGAGCCGCGTTGCGCGTCACCGTGCGGTGCATCAGGCGTTGGGGGACCTGAACGCGCGGGTCCACGCAATCGCGCTGGACATCGGTTGAGATGCCACGTGATGCCGCGGCGTCGTCGATTTACTTAGCAAGATAGCTAAGTTTTCGATTGCGCCAGAAGCTGTGACCTGATACTTAGTCTTATGGCTAAGTATGAAACCGATCTGTCCCGCGTCTTTCAGGCCCTGTCGGACCCGACCCGTCGGGCCATCCTGGCGCGGTTGGCGAAAGGACCGGCCGGGGTGACCGAACTTGCCGGCCCGAGCGGTCTGCGCCTGCCGACGGTGATGCGGCATCTGTCGGTTCTTGAAGACGCGGGCTTGATCACCACCGCAAAGGACGGCCGCGTCCGGTCCTGCGACATCGTGCCGTCCGCGCTGGCGCCGGTTCAAGGCTGGCTTGATGAACATCGCGCCGTCTGGGAGGCGCGGCTGGACCGGCTGGATGATTATGTCACCAAACTGATGGAGAGCCGAAAATGACCGCAATCACCGATCTTGATCCGGAACTGGACCTTGTCCTGACCCGCGAGCTGAATGCGCCCCGAGAGGTCATCTATACCTGCTGGACGACGCCTGAGCATTTGATGCAGTGGTTTGTTCCCCGGCCGCACAAGGTAACGGCCTGCAAGCTTGACGTCCGCCCTGGCGGGGCCTGCAACACCACATTCGAAGTCGACGGCAACAGGATGGAAAACAACGGGGTCTACCTGGAGGTGGTCCCGAACGAAAAGCTGGTGTTCACCGACGCCTATACCGAAGGGTGGAAACCCGCACCGGAGCCGTTCATGACCGCCATCGTGACCTTCGACGATATCGGCGGCGGTCGCACGCGGTATACCGCCATCGCGCGGCATCGCAACGTGGACACCGCCAAGTCGCACAGGGACATGGAGTTCCACGATGGCTGGGGGACGGTGGCGACCCAGCTTGAGGACTATGCCCGAGGGCTGGTGAAATGACCGGCCCGCGTCTTGCAACCCTGACCTTTGAGCGCAAGGTCGCAGCCCCTGTCGCGACCTTGTGGCAGGCATGGATCGCCCCTGCGGCTCGCGCGGTCTGGTCGCCGCCCGCGCCGGATGTCGCGGTGGAGTTTGTGCAGGCCGACAGCCGGGTCGGGGGGCGCGAAGTGTCCCTGTGCAAGGTCGCAGGAACGCCGGATGTGCGGGTCGAGGTCGGCTGGCTCGAATTGCAGCGCGACCGCGTCAGCGTGAATTATGAGGTCGTGTCCTCGCAAGGGGTGATCGATGCCGCGTCGCTGGTCACGGCCAACTTCGCGGCCGATGGAACCGGTAGCCGCATCATCGTCAATGTTCAGCTGTCCTCGCTGGCCGAGGATATGGAGGCAGGCTATCGCCAGGGGTATGACGCGGGCCTTGAAAACCTGTCGCATGTGGCCGAGCGGACGATGATCCTGACGCGCGCGATCAAGGCGCCGGTATCGGTGGTCTGGGGCGCGTGGATGAACCCCGAGACCCTGCAAAAATGGTGGGGTCCGGACGGGTTTTCGTGCAAGACCGAACGGATCGACCTGCGCGCCGGGGGGGAATGGGTCTTTGACATGATTGCGGCGGACGGGACGGTCTATCCCAATCACCACCGCTATGGTCAGGTGATCCCCGAGGCGCGGCTGGACTATGCGCTGCTCTGGGGGGAGAACGGGCCGAAACACGCGGATGCCTGGGCAATGTTCAGCGAAGAAGACGGGACGACGCAGGTGACGCTGGGCATGGTCTTTGCGACGACGCAGGAATTTGCGAATGCCAAAGGCTTTGGCGCGGTGGAACTGGGCCTTCAGACCTTGGGCAAACTTGCACGCTTTGTCGGCGCAGACTGACCGGTGCGCAGGGCTTCGTCATTTGTCCCTGTCGCCGGCCGGCTTGCGCCCGGCACGGCAACGGTCCGAACAATAGCGCACCTCGTCCCACACCTTTGCCCATTTCTTGCGCCATGTGAACGGACGCCCGCAGGTGGCGCATGTCTTGGTCGGCAGATCGGCCTTGCGGGTCATGCGGGCCATGTCACAAGTCCAGCACAAGTTGGGCGCTAGCGGCAGATTTGCGTCTGCGGGCAGGTGGGTCGCGGTCGTTGACGAACCGGCCCGTGCCGTCGGCCCGGCTGGCATGACGGTCGACGATCCGTGCGGCCTCGGCGGCGAATGCGGGGCGTTGGCGCGTCGCCCATACAGCGTCGCGGGCCCTGCGGGCAGCTTCGGTCACGTCGACGATGGGTTCGGGATAGCGCCTGCCCAAGAGCCCGCCTGCGCCTGACCATTTCCACGGCTCGTGGAGAAAGGCGTCCGGCACGGGGGCAAGTTCCGGGCACCAGCGGCGCGTAAAGATGCCGAAGGGGTCCTGATCCAGCCCTTGTTTGATCGGGTTGTAGATGCGCGGCGTGTTGATGCCGGTGCTGCCTGACTGCATCTGCACCTGTGGCCAGTGGATGCCGGGCTCGTAATCGGTGAACAGCCGCGCGAGGACACTCCCGGTCGCGCGCCAGTCAAGCCAGAGGTGATAGGACGCGACCGACATCACCATCGCGCGGGCCCGAAAATTCAGCCAGCCTGTTGCCGCCAAATAGCGCATGCAGGCATCCACGAAGGGCAGTCCGGTTTCGCCCGCAGCCCAGGCCGCCAGCCGCCGGGGGTCCGCGTCACGCGGGCGCAGGGCATCGGACGCAAGGTGCAGCGCGCGCAGTTCCATGCCGGGTTGGTCCTCCAGCTTTTGGACGAAGTGGTCATGCCAGGCGAGGCGGCTTTGAAAACTGCGCAGGGACGGACCGAAGCCGCCACCGGGCCGCAGCGCCTGCCGCGCCGCGGTCGCCTGCACAACTTCGCGCAACGACAGGGCACCGGTGGAAAGCGGGACTGAAAGGCGCGAACAGGCGCGCTCGCCGGTCAGGGGGGACGACATCGCGGCGCGGTAGGGTCCGGCGCGCTGGGTAAGAAAGCTGTCGAGCGTCTCCAGCGCCTGCACGCGCCCGCCGTGCTGGCGATGGGGGCCGGGATCAGGTTGCAGACCCAGGGATTTGCAGGTCGGGATCAACCCTGGCGCGATCCCCTGAACAAAGGTGCCTTCCGTCAGCGTGGACATCTGACCGCGCATATACGCGTCGCGCTGCATCGCCCAGCCATCGCGGCTGCGCAAGCGCCGCACCACACCCGATTGCGGCACTTCGTCCCAGGCAATGCCAGCACCGCGCGCCCAGGCTGCCACCCGGCGGTCGCGCGCGTAGGTCCACAGGTTGCCGGTTTCCTCATGGCTGATGACGCGGGCGATCCGGTGGTGGCGGCAAAGCCGATCCAGAACCACCACCGCGTCGCCGCTGCGGATCACCAGCGTGCCGCCAAACGCCAACAATTGGGCGCGGAGGTCTGTCAGACCCTCGGCGACCGCCTGCCACTGGCGCGCAGAGGTATCGGGCAGTGCCCAGTAGTCCGGTTCCACGACATAAACCGGCAGCACCGACCCGCACCCCGCCGCAAGCACGATCGCGGCGTGGTCGGCAAGGCGCAGGTCACGCTTGAACCAAAGAAGAACATTCATGGAACAGGTCTGGCAGTCGGCGGCGGATTCGTAAACCCGCCGCAGAAGGCGAGATCAGGGAGTGTTTGTCGCAGGCGCGGCCTCGGACGGTGTTTCGGTCGAGGGCGCGGCAGTCGGCGGCACTGTCGCTGTCGGCTCTGTCGCAGTCGGTTCGGTGGCAGTCGGCTCCGTGGCTGGCGGTTGAGCGGCGGGCGCGCCGTCTTGCTGCACGACGGTCGGGTCCTCCGCTGTCGGGGCCACGCTTTCGCCGGTGGCACCGTTGATCTGGCCTTCGCCGTTGTCGACCGGCCGGCCGTCGTCAGCGACGGTAACCATCAGCGCGAGAAACAGCCCCAGCGCAAAGATGACGACCACGACCATCCCGACCAGCGGGCCGCGGTGCCAGCGTTTCTGCGTTTCGATATTGGTGCGTGGCGCGGACATGCGATGTCCTCCTATGGATGTGTTGAACCCGGGACCGGCCATGAGTAACGTCGCCAAACCCGGAACAGTTCCGCGTCAGGCAGGCAGGCACACACCTTGGCAGACCAAAAGCCCCCAACGATCTATTTGGCCGATTATCAGCCCTTTACCCATATCGTGACCGATGTCGCGCTGACGTTTCGCCTTGCGCCGAGGGCTACGAAAGTGGGCGCAAAGCTGGCCTTCGCACCGAACCCGGCCCGACCCGGCAAGCACGATCTGATCCTTCAGGGCGAGGGTCTGGCGTTGCTCAGCCTTGCGGTTGACGGCGCGATGATCGCAGTGACCCCCAGTTCGGCCGATCTGACCATCCCGGCGGCCCTGCTGCCCGACGGCCCCTTTGTGCTGGAGACCGAGGTCGAGATCGCGCCCGAGGCCAACACCGCGCTGGAGGGTCTTTACATGTCGCGGGGCATGTATTGCACCCAGTGCGAGCCGGAAGGATTTCGCAAGATCACCTATTACCCCGACCGCCCCGATGTGATGGCACCTTTCCGCGTGCGGATCGAGGCGGACCTGCCGATCCTGCTGTCGAACGGCAACCTGGTGGGGAAGGGACAGGGATGGGCCGAATGGCACGACCCCTGGCCGAAACCGGCCTATCTTTTCGCGCTGGTGGCGGGCGATCTGGTCGCGCATTCGGCAGCCTTTCGAACGGCGTCGGGGCGCGATGTTGCGCTCAACATCTGGGTGCGCGACGGCGATCAGGACCGCTGCGCCTATGCGATGGACATCCTGATCCGGTCGATGCGCTGGGACGAAGAGGTTTATGGGCGCGAATACGACTTGGATATTTTCAACATTGTCGCCGTCGACGACTTCAATATGGGCGCAATGGAGAACAAGGGGTTGAACATTTTCAACTCCAAGTATGTCCTGGCCAGTCCTGAGACCGCAACGGACGACGACTTTGCGCGGATCGAGGCGATCATCGCGCATGAATACTTTCACAACTGGACGGGCAACCGCATTACCTGCCGCGACTGGTTCCAGCTGTGCCTGAAAGAGGGGCTGACGGTGTTTCGCGATCAGCAGTTTTCAGGCGACATGCGCTCGCACGCGGTCAAGCGGATCGAGGCCGTGCTGACGCTGCGCGCCCGCCAGTTCCGCGAGGATCAAGGGCCGCTGTCGCATCCTGTCCGCCCCGAGGCCTTTGTGGAAATCAACAATTTCTACACCGCAACGGTCTATGAGAAAGGCGCCGAGGTCATCGGCATGCTCAAGTCGCTGGTGGGCGATGTCGACTATGCCCGCGCGCTCGACCTTTATTTCACCCGTCACGACGGCGATGCGGCCACGATCGAGGACTGGCTGCGCGTCTTC
>JANPKV010000125.1:0-8697 GCA_031426185.1 Rhodobacterales bacterium
ACGCTGATCGTCGTGCCAGTGATCTGGTCGGCGGCGGGACTGCACAGGAAGGTGACGATGCCGCCGATCTGCTGGCTCGTCGCGAACTGCCCCGAGGGTTGGCGTGCCAGCATGACCTTGGCGATGACCGTTTCCCGGTCCATCCCGTGGGTCGCCATCTGGTCCGGGATCTGCGCCTCGATCAAAGGTGTCAGCACGTATCCGGGACAGACCGCGTTGCAGGTCACGCCCTGCCCCGCGCATTCCAGCGCCGTGACCTTGGTCAGGCCCACCAGTCCGTGCTTCGCAGCCACATAAGCCGACTTGAACGGGCTGGCCGTCAGTCCATGCGCCGAGGCGATGTTGATGATCCGTCCCCAGCCTGCCGCGCGCATTCCCGGCAACGCGGCCGCCGTCGTATGAAAGGCCGAGGACAGGTTGACCGCCAGCACCTTGTCCCAGCGTTCGGCCGGAAAATCCTCCAGCGGTGCGACATGCTGGATGCCTGCGTTGTTCACGAGGATATTGCACCCTGCCGCTACAAGCGCCCTGCAGGCCGCACCGTCTGCCATGTCGGCGCAGGCATAACGCACCGGGATGCCGTGCCGCGCGGCAAGATCGGCGGCAAGCGCATGATCCTCCGCCCGGTCGGTGAAGCTGTTGATCGTGATCGATGCACCGGCAGCGGCCATTACCTCGGCGATGCCGAGGCCGATGCCCGAGGTGGAACCCGTGACGATCGCTCGCTTGCCCTTCAGCACCCGGGCCGGTTGATCAGCGGCCATCTTTATCCTTCATGTCCTGAAGAGACCCAGAACCACAAAAAAAACGCCGGCACGAAGCCGGCGTCTAGTTATTGAGGCAGGTTTCATACAGGCAAGAAACCTATCGAGCAGTAGGCATGTTATAGACCTACCGGCTTGCGGGGCCAAGTTAAAAGTTTGAAAAGGCCAAGTCATCGGCATAGGGTTGAACCACAACACCGCGACGATGAAAGGTTCCCGAAATGACGCATTTTCTGACAGAGCGGCTGCGCCGTGCCGTGACCGCCGTAGTTCTGATCGGCGCTGGAACGGCGGCCTTTGCAGAGTCGAGCCATGGCATAGCTATGTACGGACTGCCCGCCCTCCCCCCGGATTTTGTGTCCCTCCCCTATGCCAATCCCGACGCACCTAAGGGTGGCGAGATCCGGTTTGGCGAATCCGGGACGTTCGACAGCATGAACCCCTTCATCGTCAAAGGTCAGTCAGCAACCGGCGTCTCGCTTCTGACGGTGGAGACGCTGCTGGGACGTTCTTATGATGAACCTTTCACGCTTTACGGGGTTCTGGCCGAATCGATCACGACGGACGAATCGCGGACATACGTCGAATTTACCCTGCGTGAGGCGGCAAGGTTCTCGGATGGTAGCCCCGTAACCCCCGAAGACGTGCTCTGGTCGTTCGAGAAACTGGGCGTCGACGGCAACCCGCGCTATGCCGCCGCCTGGAAGAAGATTGCCACCGCCGAACAGACCGGCCCTCGGTCGGTCAGGTTCACTTTCAACGTGCAAGACCGTGAATTGCCCCTGATCCTTGGCTTGCGGCCCATCCTGAAAAAGGCGCAGTGGGAGGGCCGCGATTTCACCGAAAGCAGCCTGGACCCCGTGATCGGGTCGGGCCCCTACGTCGTCGACAAGGTCGTGGCGGGCCAGTCCGTGACCTACCGCAAGAACCCCGACTGGTGGGGCAAGGATCTGCCGTTCAACCGCGGCCAGCACAATTTCGATACGGTCCGCTATGACTATTTCGGCGATGGCGGCGTGGTCTTCGAGGCCTTCAAGGCCGGCACCACAACCAGCTACCGCGAGGGCAATGCCGCGAAGTGGCTGACGAATTACGACTTCCCCGCCGTGACGTCGGGCGATGTGGTCAAATCCGAAATCCCGCATGGCCGCCCCTCGGGCATCGACGGCCTTGTCTTCAATACCCGCAAGCCGATCTTCGCAGACTGGCGCGTCCGCGAGGCGCTGATCCAGGCCTTCAATTTCGAGCTGATCAACACGACAATCACCGGCGGGACCCAACCGCGCATCACCTCGTATTTCGGCAACTCGATCCTTGGCATGACACCGGGCGCGGCTGCGGAGGGACGTGTCAAGGAACTGCTGGAGCCCTTTGCCGCTGAACTTTTGCCCGGCGCGCTGGAGGGCTATGCCTTCCCCGCCTCCGATGGCACCGAGGCCAATCGCGCCGGTCTGCGCGAGGCGACCCGCCTTCTGGAAGAGGCCGGATGGACGGTACAGGACGGCGTCCTGAAGGATGCCTCCGGGACGCCCTTTGCGTTCGAGATCCTGCTGCAGACGGGCGCGGATGAAAAGATTTCCATCGCCAGCATCTATGTCGAGGCGCTGAAACGTCTGGGGATCACCGCCACCATCACGACGGTGGACTCGGCCCAGTACAAGGAACGCACCACCAATTATGACTTCGACATGGTGGACTATATCCGGTCGCTGTCGCTGTCGCCTGGTAACGAACAGACGCTTTACTGGGGATCGGGCGGCGTCACCGAGCCCGGCACGCGCAACTGGATGGGGATGAATTCGCCCGCTGCCGAAGCGATGATTGCCAAGATGGTCGCCAGCGCGGACCAGACCGAATTTGTCGCCGCCACTCAGGCGCTGGACCGCATCCTGACGACCGGGCGCTACGTCATCCCGTTCTGGTATGCCGAGAAGTCGCGCATCGCGCATCGCAAAGAACTGAAGTATCCGGAAAAACTGCCCCTATATGGTGACTGGCTTGGCTTTCAGCCCGAGGTGTGGTGGTATCAGGAATAACAAACCACACTTGGGGACACGCATGACACGTACGATCATTCTGATACTGGCCTTGGCCGCCCTGGCGGGCTGCAACACCATCGCAGGCGTCGGTGAAGACGTCAGCGCCGGAGCAAGAACGGTTCAGGACACGTTCTGATCCGGCCACGTCGGACCGGCGATCACGAATGTTCACGACGCGGGGTTTGTGGCGCGCATGCGGCACAACCACCCTTGCCCCTTGCTGCAAACTCGGCAAGTTGAGGCTTATGTGACTCTGCCGCGACACAAGGACCTTGCGATGATCCGGCTTGATATCTTTTCGGACCCCGTTTGCCCCTGGTGCCTGATCGGCAAGGCGCATCTAGACCGGGCGCTTGAGGCGGCACCCGACCACCCCTTTGTCATCGCCTGGCATCCGTTCCAGCTGAACCCGGACATGCCGGTCGAGGGCGTGGATCGTGCGACCTATCTCGACGCCAAGTTCGGCGGCCGCGACAAGGCGCAGCGCGCCTATGCGCAGGTCGAGGCCGCAGCCCTGCAGGCAGGGATCGAGATTGACGTCGCATCGGTGCCGTTCGCGTCCAATACGCTCGATGCCCACCGCATGATCCATTGGGCAGGGATCGAGGGGCGGCAGTCGGCGATGGTCAGCGCCCTTTTCCGGGCTTACTGGAAAGAACAGCGCAACATCGCGGACCATGACACCTTGGCCGACATCGCGGGCGAAGTCGGTCTTGACCGTGCCGCCATCGCCCGCCTTTTGGCGTCGGATGCCGAACGTGAGGACATCCTCGCCCGTGACGCGGACGCACGACAAAAGGGCGTCAACGCGGTCCCCACATATCTGATCGCGCAGCAATATGTCGTCTCGGGCGCGCAACAGCCGGAGTTCTGGCGAAACGTGATCGACGAACTGCGCGAAAAGGCCAAGACCTGACAAAGGGGGTTGCCCTTGGACCCCAAGGGGCGCTGGCCGCAGCCGAACCGGGGCACACGACCGTCACCATTCATGGTCCGTTGGACTTTATGGGCAGAAAAATTCGATTGAACTGACAGCGGCGGCCCGTTGGGGGCTTCGCCTGCAAGGAAAACCATGACACGCAGCGTCAAACCCAAGCTTTCCTTGGCCGAATTCATCGCGCTCATTGCCGTCCTGTTTGCGACCATTGCGCTGTCCATCGACGCGATGCTGCCCGCCTTGCCGCAGATCGCTGCAGAACTGTCCCCCGACGATCCCAATCTGGCGCAGCTGGTCATCACGAGCTTTGTGTTCGGTATGGGTGTCGGCACGCTGTTTGTGGGCCCATTGTCGGATACCTTTGGACGCAAGCCCGTCATCCTGTTCGGATCGTTGCTTTATGCGATTGCCGCGCTGATCTGCTTTATCGCGCCCAGCCTGGAGACCTTGCTGGCTGCACGCGCCCTGCAAGGCATCGGGACCGCGGCGGCACGGGTCGTGGCGGTGGCGATGGTGCGCGATCAGTTCGCCGGACGCGACATGGCGCGGATCATGTCCTTTGTCATGATGGTCTTCATGGTGGTTCCGGCCGCGGCCCCGCTGATGGGCGCGGCGGTCATCGCGGTGACCGGGTGGCGAGAGATCTTTCTGGTCTATGTGATCTTTGCGGCAGCGACGTCATTCTGGCTTTGGTCGCGCCAACCCGAGACGCTTGCGCCAGAGGATCGCCGGCCCATGTCGGCGGGTGTCCTGTGGAAGGCGGTCGGCGAGGTGCTGTCGCACCGGATCGTGGTTATCTCGATTCTGGCGCAGTCCCTGACCTTGGGGATGCTTTTCGCCTCGCTGTCGTCGATGCAGGCCATCTTTGAGCAGCGCTTTGACCGCGCAGAAAGCCTTCCCTATTGGTTCGCCTTCATCGCGCTCGCATCCATGCTTGGCTCGATGCTGAACTCTCAGATCGTGATGCGTCTGGGCATGCGCCGGGTCGTGGTGGCGGCCTACCTTGCCAAGCTGATCCTGACGCTATGCGTCTTCTTGGTGAATGTCAGTGGCGCGTTGCCAGAGGTACTGGCATTCCCATTGCACATCATCTGGACCAGTTGTCTTTTCGCGATGCTGGGCCTGACGATGGGCAATCTGAACGCCATGGCGATGGAGCCCTTGGGGCATATCGCGGGCCTTGCGGCGTCGGTCATCACGTCGATCTCGACCGTGGCATCGGTGATCCTGGCGGTACCCATCGGGCTGATGTTCGACGGTACGGCCATTCCGCTGATGGCAGGCGTTGCAGTCTATGGCGCGCTGGCCTGGATGTTGGTGCGCTATGGCACGGTGGAGCGCGCGCCCGCCTGAGGAGCTGCCTTGGCCGCCTCGGCCAGATCGCGGGCGATGTTGAACGCCCCCTTGATGCGGTCGCCTTCCGACTTCATCTCGCCTTGCAGGACGATCTTGTTGCCCTTGACCTGCACTGCCGCGCCCTGCGCCTTGATGAAGGTCACAAGCCCTGCCGGATTGGCGAACTTGTCGTTGTGGAACTGGACGGTCGCCCCCTTTGGCCCGGCATCAAGGCGCGAAATCCCGGCGCGCTTGCACATCGCCTTGATGCGCACGATCAGCATCAGCGTATTCACCTCGCGTGGCAGGGGTCCGAAGCGGTCGATCATCTCGGCGGCAAATCCCTCAAGCTCCACTTTGGTCGCCAGCGAGGACAGGCGCCGGTAAAGCCCCAACCGCACGTCCAGATCGACGACATAGGTTTCGGGAATCATCACCGGCACGCCCAGATTGATCGTCGGGCTCCAGTCGTCATCGACCGAGGCAAGGCCCTGCAATTCCCCGGATTTGATCTTGGCGATCGTCTCTTCCAGCATCTGCTGGTACAGTTCGTACCCCACTTCCTTGATGTGGCCCGACTGTTCCTCGCCCAAAAGGTTGCCAGCGCCGCGCAGGTCAAGGTCATGGCTGGCCAGATTGAACCCTGCGCCGAGGCTGTCGAAACTGGCCAGCAGCCGCAGGCGTTTCTGGGCCTGCGGGGTGAGCGGCGCCCGGGGCTTGGTCGTCAGGTAGGCATAGGCGCGCGTCTTGGACCGCCCCACCCTGCCCCGGATCTGGTACAGTTGCGCCAGTCCGAACATGTCGGCGCGGTGGACGATCAAGGTGTTCGCTGTCGGGATATCAAGGCCCGATTCCACAATGGTCGTGGCCACCAGCACGTCATACTTGCCGTCATAGAACTGGTTCATCCGGTCATCGAGATCGCCCGCCGCCAGTTGCCCATGGGCGATGGCATAGGTGACTTCGGGGACATGGTTGCGCAGGAAATCCTCGATCTCGTGCAGGTCCGAAATGCGCGGCACGACATAGAAGGACTGCCCGCCCCGATAATGCTCGCGCAGCAGTGCCTCGCGGATGGTGACGGTATCGAACTCACTGACATAGGTGCGGATGGCCAGGCGGTCGACGGGGGGCGTCGCGATGATGGAGAGATCGCGAACGCCCGTCAGGCTCAGTTGCAGGGTCCGCGGGATCGGTGTCGCGGTCAGGGTCAACACGTGCACCTCGGACCGCATTTCCTTGAGCCGTTCCTTGTGGGTAACGCCGAAATGCTGTTCCTCGTCGATCACCAAAAGCCCGAGGTTCTTGAAACGCACCGCCTTTGCCAACAGCGCATGGGTGCCGACGACAATATCCACGCGGCCTTCGGACATCGCAGTCCGGGTGTCGTTGGCGTCCTTTTGGCTGACGAACCGCGACAGCGGACGGACCGTGATCGGAAACCCCCGGAACCGTTCGGCAAAACTGCGGTAGTGCTGGCGGGCGAGCAGTGTCGTGGGGCAGATGACCGCCACCTGCATGCCCGACAACGCCGCAACAAAGGCTGCGCGCATCGCGACCTCGGTCTTGCCGAAACCCACATCGCCGACGATCAGCCGGTCCATCGGGCTGCCCTTCTCCAGGTCGGCCACGACATCCGCAATGGCTGACAACTGGTCGTCTGTTTCCTGATACGGGAACCGCGCCGCGAAGGCTTCCCAGATCGAATGCGGTGCCTCCAGGATCGGCGCGTGGCGCAGTGCCCGCTCCGCCGCGATCCGCATCAACCGGTCGGCAATCTCGCGGATGCGTTGTTTGAGCTTGGCCTTCTTGGCCAGCCACGCCCCGCCACCGAGGCGGTCCAGAAGGCCTTCCTCATGGCCGTAGCGGCTGAGCAGTTCGATGTTCTCGACGGGCAGATAAAGCTTTGCATTCTCGGCATATTCCAGCGCCACACAGGCATGGGGGGCCCCCAGCGCGGTGATCGTCTCCAGCCCCAGATAACGCCCGACGCCGTGTTCGACATGCACCACAAGATCGCCGGGAGTGAGGGTGTCGACCTCGCGCAGAAAGTTGTCGGCCTTGCGCTTGCGTCTGGGGCGGCCCACCAGACGCTCACCCAACACATCCTGTTCCGAAATGACCGCGAGGCCCGGTGCGGTGAACCCCGCCTCCAGCGCCCAGACCATCAGGAACAAGCCGCCCTTGCCGTCGGGCACGTTGCGGAAGTCCGCCGCAGGCTTGACCGCCGTGATGCCCTGATCGGCCAGCAAGCCCTGCAGTCTGTCGCGCGCGCCATCCGACCAGCTGGCGATCACCACCTGACGATCCTTCAGCAGAACCTTCAGATGGTCCGCCAAGGCCTCGAAAAGGTTGACGCTTTCCTGCTGGCGTTCGGGCGCAAAGCTGCGTCCGGCGCGACCTTGCGCGTCCAGCACCCCCGGCCCCGGCGCCTGCGGGTTCGGCGACAACTGCACCAGTCGGTGGCTGTCAAGAGCCGCCTCCCACGCTGCATCATCGAGGTACAGCAGCCCCGGTGCGGCGGGCTTGTAGACCGAATCCATCCGTCCCTTCTGCCCCATCGCCTCGCGACGGGCGTCATACTGGTCGTCGATCCCCTCCCAGCGCGACAGCCGGGCCGGGGTGACCTGATCGTCCAGCATGACGCTGGCCGCCGGCAGATAGTCAAAGATCGTCTCCAGCCGGTCGTGAAAGAACGGCAGCCAATGCTCCATGCCGGCATGTTTGCGACCAGCGCTGACCGCCTCGTACAGGGGATCATCCGACCCTGCGGTGCCAAACTCGCCCCGATAGGTCTGGCGAAACCGCGTGATCGATGCGGGATCGAGCAGCACCTCGGACATAGGCGCAAACGCGACTTCGGACAGCTTTTCAACGGTGCGCTGGCTGATCGGATCGAACCGCCGCGCGCCGTCAAGCTGATCGCCAAAGAAGTCCAGCCGGATCGGCCCGCCACGTCCCGGGGGGAACAGGTCCACGATGCCGCCGCGGATCGCATAATCGCCGGGCTCGGCGACGGTCGAGACGGGCGAGAACCCCATCCTGGCAAGAAACGCCTTCAGCTGCGCTTCGTCGACGCGCTGACCGACGCGGGCATGAAACGAGGCCTCGCGCAGGATGTCGCGGGCGGGGATGCGCTGCATCGCCGCGTTGAGCGTGGTCAGCAGGATGAACGACCCCGGCACGCCGCCGCCTGCCAACGCGGCCAGCGTGGACATCCGACGCGCGACGATGTCGGGATTGGGCGAGATGCGGTCATAGGGCAGACAGTCCCAGGCCGGGAAATCCAGCACCGTGACGCCGGGCGCCAATGCTGCCAGCGCCGCGCGCATCGCCTCCATCCGCTTGTCGTCGCGGGCGACATGGATGACGGTGCCGGATGTCTCCATCTCGCGCGCAAGAAGGCGGGCGTCGAAGCCTTCGACGGCACCGCCCAGGTGGATGCGTTTTGCGTTCGGTGACATTGCGGGGATCGGCCTGCCTTTGGTGCCGATCAGTTCAGGACGCCGATCGACAGATTCTGCCACATCCCATACATGCCGGTCACGAAGATCGCCAGCATGCCGATGCCTTGCGTGGAGAAGCGGTGCCACGAGATCATCCGGTAAAGGTCGCCCCCGGT
>JANPKV010000126.1:0-2286 GCA_031426185.1 Rhodobacterales bacterium
CTTGGCGGCAATAGACGACGTCTTGTTCGGGGCAAGGGGCCCCATGAAGGACGATGCGATGTCAGCTTTGCGTGATGCGGCAATGAAATCGAAGGCCTGGCCTTTTGAAGAAGCGCGCGCGCTGATGAAACGCTATGAGAAAAAGGCCCCCGAGAAGGGCTATGTCCTGTTCGAGACAGGCTATGGCCCGTCCGGCCTGCCACATATCGGCACCTTCGGCGAGGTGGCGCGCACCACGATGATCCGCCGCGCATTCGAGGTGATCAGCGACATTCCGACGCGGCTGATCTGCTTTTCCGACGATGTCGACGGGATGCGGAAGGTGCCCGAGAACGTGCCGCAGGGCGACATGCTGCGCCAGTACATGCAGATGCCGCTGACGTCGGTGCCGGACCCCTACGGCGAATTCGAGAGCTTCGGCCACCATAACAACGCGATGCTGCGGCGGTTTCTGGACACGTTCGGGTTCGAATATGAATTCATCTCGGCGACAGAGTTCTACAAGAGCGGGCGCTTCGACGACACGCTGCGGCTGGCGGCAGAGCGGTATGATGCGATCATGGCGATCATGCTGGCGTCTTTGCGCGAAGAGCGGCAGCAGACCTATTCGTGTTTCCTGCCGCTGCACCCGGAATCTGGCCGCGTGATGTATGTGCCGATGAAAGAGGTGAACGCCAAGGATGGCACGATCACCTTCGACGACGAGACGGGCCGCGAATGGACGGTGCCGGTGACGGGCGGGCATGTGAAGCTGCAGTGGAAGCCGGATTTCGGGGCGCGCTGGGCGGCGCTGGACGTCGACTTCGAGATGTACGGCAAGGACCACTCCACCAACACGCCGATCTATGACGGAATCTGCGAGGTCCTGGGGGGCCGCAAGCCGAACCATATGACGTATGAGCTGTTTCTGGATGATCAGGGGCAGAAGATCTCCAAATCAAAGGGCAACGGGCTGACCATCGATGAATGGCTGACCTATGCCGCCACCGAGAGCCTGTCGTATTTCATGTACCAAAAGCCCAAGACGGCCAAGCGGATGCATTTCGACGTGATCCCGCGGGCGGTCGACGAATATCATCAGCAGTTGCGCGCCTATCCCACGCAGGATGTGGACGCGCAGGTCAACAACCCGGTCTGGCATATCCATGAAGGCAAGCCTCCGGAAAGCCGCATGGTGGTGTCGTTCGGGATGTTGTTGAACCTTGCAAGCGTTTCGGGCGCAAAAGACGCCCGCGCGCTTTGGGGGTTCATCAAGCGTTACGCGCCGGATGCGTCGCCCGAGAACAACCCCGATCTGGATGCCGCAGCGGGCTATGCGGTGCGCTATTTCGCAGACCGTATCGCGCCGACGCGGGTGTTTCGCCTGCCCACCGACCCCGAGCGGGCAGCAATGAAAGACCTGCGCGCGCGGCTGGTGGCATGGGAAGGGGGCCTCGACGATGAGGCGTTGCAGTCGATGGTCTTTGCGGTCGGCAAGGAGCACGGGTTCGAACCGCTGCGCGACTGGTTCAAGGCGCTTTACGAAGTGCTGTTGGGCGCCAGCGACGGACCGCGGTTCGGCGGCTTCGTGGCGCTTTACGGGGTGGAGGAGACGATCGCACTGATCGACAAGGGATTGGCGGGCGACCTGACCCGCTAGGCCCGGCCGGCCCACTCACACCCCCTCCTAAGCGAGGGGGGCCGGCCTCGGGATAAATTCAAGCGACACTTGGCAGCCGCCTCGACGGTGCTACACTTTCCCGCATTGCATAGGGGAGGACCGCAAGATGCGCCGAAGCCTGCTTGCCTTGTCAATGATGCTTGGGCTGTTATCGCCCGCAGCAGCCCAAGAGGCACCCATTCAGAACACCATCCAGTCGCAGCTGAATGCCTTTATGGTAGATGATTTCGCTACGGCCTTTACCTTCGCCAGCCCGACGATCAAGGGCATGTTCGGCACGGCGGAGAACTTTGGCACGATGGTCACCCAAGGTTATCCGATGGTGCACCGCCCCTCGGCGGTCAAGATGCTGGAACTGCGCGAGGTGGCCGGCAACCTGTGGCAACGCGTGATGATCACGGACGTGGCGGGGCGCACGCAGATGCTGGATTACATGATGATCGAGACGCCCGAGGGCTGGCAGATCAATGCCGTCCAGTTGCTGTCCTCGCCCGACATCGGTGCCTGAACCCGTTGCGGGCAAGCCGCGTGGAGCGCGCGGCGCCCTGAACCTTGGTTAATCGCTGGTTGCTAACCCTTTCGCCCATCGCGTCGCGGGACCGGCTGGCAGTTTTCTGATGCCAGAG
>JANPKV010000127.1:0-13256 GCA_031426185.1 Rhodobacterales bacterium
GGCTGGTCGACAGACAAAGGAGTTTTGGAGTGCTTATGCAGGTTTCCGACAAGGCCCGCCGCGCCCAGGTTGCAACCCCCCAGATGCAGCGCCCGGTGCCGCGCGTGTTTCTGGCGTTGACGCTGGGCCTCGGTTTGGCCCTGGGCCACGCGGAAGGGGCTTTCTCGCAGATCGCCCCGAACGGCGCGCCCGAAAGCTTTGCCGATCTGGCTGAGAAGATCAGCCCATCGGTTGTCAACATCACGACCTCCGCCATGGTGGCGGGGCCGACCGACGGGATGCCCGCCGTGCCTCCGGGATCGCCGTTCGAGGATTTCTTCCGCGACTTCATGGACCGCAACGGCCAGATGCCGCAGGACAACGCCCCGCGCCGGTCCGAAGCTCTTGGTTCGGGATTTGTGATTTCGGCAGACGGCTATATCGTCACCAACAACCACGTGATCGAAGGTGCCGACGAAATCGAGATCGAGTTCTATTCCGGCAACCGGCTGGATGCCAAACTGGTCGGGACGGATCCCAAGACGGACATCGCGCTGCTCAAGGTGGAAAGCGCCACGCCGCTGCCGTTTGTGGCGTTTGGTGACAGCAACGCGATGCGTGTCGGCGACTGGGTCGTTGCGATGGGCAACCCGCTTGGTCAGGGCTTTTCGGTCTCTGCCGGCATCGTCTCGGCGCGTAACCGCGAGTTGTCGGGGACCTATGACGACTACATCCAGACCGATGCCGCGATCAACCGGGGCAATTCCGGCGGTCCCTTGTTCAACATGGATGGCGAGGTCATCGGTGTGAACACCGCGATCCTGTCACCGAATGGCGGATCGATCGGGATCGGGTTCTCGATGGCGTCCAACGTGGTCACCAAGACCGTTTCGCAGTTGAAAGAATTCGGCGAAACGCGGCGCGGCTGGCTTGGTGTGCGTATTCAGGACGTGACACCGGACGTTGCCGAAGCGATGGGCTTGACCGAAGCGAAGGGCGCATTGATCACCGATGTGCCTGACGGTCCGGCAAAGGACAGCGGGCTTTTGGCGGGCGATGTGATCCTCAGCTTTGACGGCGTGCCGGTCGACGACGTGCGCGATCTGACCCGCAACGTGGCGGATGCACCCGTGGGCAAAGCCGTCCCCGTGGACATCATGCGCGATGGCAAGGCCGAAACGCTGGAGGTCACGCTTGGGCGCCGCGAAGACGCCGAAGCGCAGCCGACCCCTGCCGTGGCGGAAGCGCCGAAAGATCCGGCCACGGGTGAAGTTCTTGGTCTGACGCTGAGTGTGCTCAACGAGGAGATCATCGGAACGCTGGGTCTGCCGGTCGGCAGCGAAGGGTTGATCGTGATGGGCGTGGATCCCGCATCCGAGGCCTACAGCAAGGGCCTGCGTGACGGCGATCTGATCACCGAAGCAGGACAGCGCCCGGTGTTGACGATCAAGGATCTGGAAGATCGTGTGACCGAGGCGCGGGATGCCGGCCGCAAGTCGCTGCTGCTGCTGGTCCGCCGCGCCGGGGATCCGCGCTTTGTCGCGCTGTCGGTCGAAGAAGAATAGGACAGCGTGCCTGTCCGGCCGGAAAAGGGGGCCTTGGCCCCCTTTTTCTTTATATTACAACTGATTGCGGGGCACTTCGATCAGCCCCAGATCGCGGGCCGCAGCCATTGACAGGGTTTCGCTGTCAAGGCCCCGTTCGGACTGAAACCTGCGAAGTGCGTTTCGCGTCGCTTCATCCATCTGTCCCGTCACCTCGTCCAGATAGTAGCCGCGCGCCTTGAGCGCGCGCTGCAGGCTGGCAAGAAAGTCTGCGTCGACGGTGTCCGCACATGGGGTCTGGAACCAGACAACCTCGCGCTCCTGCACCATGCGCTGATCGACATTGGTGGTAAAGATCGCAGCCTGGGTGATGGTGCCGTCCGCAGTGCGCTGTTCCGGCGCCACCAGAACCTGCTCGGTGACGGTTTCGATCACGGCGGGCATCTCGTCATTGGCCCAACAGGCATCCGACGGACCGTCGGGCGGCGCATCGCTGGCGCGCCGGACCAGATCGGCCGAAAACTCGCCGCGGGTTGCAGGTTCATCCGGCACGGGTTGCGCGCAGGCACCCAAGATCAGCGCCAGCGCAAGGCCCCGGCCGGGACAAGAGTGACGTATCATGCTCTGCCTTTTGTCGCCGTCCGACAGCGCCGGGACGGGGTTTTCGCAACCTTACCGGGAAATGTCGGGGCGCGAAAGAGAGGAGGGGCCGCATGAAAGGGTGCGGTGTGGCCCGATAGTGGCACCTTTTGGCGGATCGGCGCTCGGTCTACACAAGCCTGACACCTGTTGCGCAGCCTCTGGCAAATCGGCGGCGCTTGACTTATGTCCGTCGAAAGAAGCGAAAAATCAGGATCCCGGACGAATGGCAAAGATCACTTACGTGGAACATAACGGCAAGGAACACGTGATCGAGGTGGCCAATGGGCTGACCGTGATGGAGGGTGCCCGCGATAACGGCATACGCGGCATTGAGGCCGATTGCGGCGGGGCCTGCGCCTGTTCCACCTGCCATGTCTATGTGGATGCGGCCTGGGTGGACCGCCTGCCCAAGAAGGACGCGATGGAAGAGGACATGCTGGATTTCGCATGGGCGCCCGATCCGGTGCGGTCGCGGCTGACTTGCCAGCTGAAGGTCTCCGATGCGCTGGACGGCTTGCGCGTGCAGATGCCCGAAAAGCAGATCTGATGTGGCGGGGGCTTGCGCTGGTCCTGGCGGCTGGCGTCGCGCCCACCTTCGCCGAGACCCCCTTGCCCTTGCCCGCCGTCGTGGCGGCCGAACTGACCGCGCCTACCGATCGATATGATCACGCCGTTCTTGGGGATGGGGTGGAATGGGGCGGCCTTCGTCTGACGATCGACACTTGCCCACCCTGCGCCGACCGCCGGTTGCAGGCGCTTGTGATCACTTTGCCGGAAACCCGCGTCTTTGAGGATGTCGAAGCGCGGGTCGTGGATGTCACGGGGGACGGTCTGGCCGAAGTTGTCGTCGTCGAGACCGACCTGCAGCGCGGTGCGGCACTGGCGGTTTATGACGGCTCTGGTCGCCGCATCGCCACCCCCTTTATCGGCCAGCGCCATCGCTGGCTTGCCCCGGCGGGCGTGGGCGACTTTGATGGCGACGGGCGGATCGAGATTGCCTATGTCGACCGCCCGCATCTGCGCAAGGAACTGGTCTTTGTGCGGCTGGAGGGCGACCGACTGCAAAGGGTGGGGCGTATCCCGAACCTGACCAATCACCGGATCGGCGATGATTTCATTACCGGCGGCCTGCGCAATTGCGGCGGGGGCGATGCGCTGGTGCTGGCCTCGGGCGATTGGGCGAATGCGATGGTCGTCACCATGGCAGGCGCGCAGGCGGCGGGCCCGGTGGACCGTATCCCTGCGCTACTGGACTGCCGCGACTAGCGCCGCCAGAGCCATGCACGGCTTGCCAACGCGCCCTGCAGTTTCGACAGCGCGCGGTTGCCGGGCGGCAAAGGCGTGTCGGATGCCAGACGCTCCACGATCACCTCCACCGGGCAGGGCAGGCCGCTGACCGGGTCGCGGTAGCGGGGATAGGCGATCAGGGCCGCATGGACCAGATGGGCAAGGTCTGGCCTCAGTCGCGCATCCCGCAGCTGCAAACGCCGCTTGGGGACCGGCGCAAGGTCCTGGGTAAGGCCCCACCCTGCGTAAAACGGCATGCCAAGGCAGGTGACGGGCTTGCCCCGGATCAGCGCCTCGAACCCCAGGGTAGAGGTGATGGTCCAGACCGCGTCGACCGCGTCGATCGCCTCGATCGGGTCGGCACGGCGCAGGACCACATCGGCCAGCCCTGCCAGTTCCTGCGCCGGGATCGCCCCGGGGCGGAGGCCCGCGACGACGTCGGGATGCGGCTTGTAGAGGATGACCGCGTCAGGATTGGCGATCCGTACCGCGCGCAAGAGGTCAAGGTTGGTGCGGATGTCGGTGGCTCCCAGCCGGATCGAGGCATCATCTTCGACTTGTCCCGGCACGAGAATGCGGTGACCGGCGGGCAGATCGGGAAGCGGTTGTGCCGCCTGGTTGTATTTGCTGAGCCGCGCGGCGCTAAGGCGCTGTATCAGGTAGACGGCCCGTTCCCCGGCCCAGTCGGGCAGCGCCTCCTTCATCAGGACCTCGAACCGGCTGGGTCGGGTCGGGTCGTAGTAGATCCCCAGATCATCGATCACGAGGCTGAGCGGCGGGACTAGTTCTGCCCCAAGCCCGCGTGAGCGGATGAATCCGTCCTCGATGCGCAGCAGGCGTGGGGCGTCGGCCAGTTCAGCGGTGTCACGTCCGGCCCACACCATCAGCGGCTGATGGCGTGCCTTGGCGGTCCTGGCGGCGCGTGCGGGATCGTCGTCAAAACGCAAGGCCTTGTGGCGGCCGAAGAACCCCTGAAACGTCTGGCGTTTCCATAGCCTTATTCCTGTCGCCACATAGCCGGCGCGGTCCTGCCTCCAGGCACGGGCCTCGACCTCCAACTGGTCGATGACGTCTTCGAGATGACACAGCCGGTCCCGGCAGGGATCGTACCAGATCGGTGCCAGGATCATGGCGGCAAGGAAAAGCTGGGTGCGGGTCAGGTTGCGTTTGCGCCGGGGGACAGGGTTTTCGTCCGCGGACAAACCCCAGCCTGCGTAAAACGGCTGGCCAAAGACCCGGGGGCGATGACCCGCAAGGATAGCTTCGAACCCCATCTGCGAGCTGACCGTGTAGACGTCGATGGCACCCTCCAACAGTGCGAGCGGCGAGAGCGGGTCGCTGCAGATCTGCACGCGGCCTTGGGCATCGGCGGCGCTGTAATGGCCGGGGCGCAGGTGGTTTTGGGTTTCCGGGTGGGTCTTGATCAGGATAGGCGTGCCTGGATGGTCGTTTTGCGCGCGGACCAGCATGTCGTGGAAGGTCTTGGCCGAGGCCTGCCCATGGCGGATCGACGCGTCGTTGCGGGTCTGGTCGATGACGAGAACATATCCCGGGGGCGGGACGGGCAGGACAGGGTCATGCATGTTGTATTTGGACAGATGAAGGGCGCGCATGCGGGCCATGGCATCACGTGCGCGCTGCAAAAGGCGGGAATCGTCCAAGGGGTCCGTTGCGAGGATCTGTTCCAGACGCGACGGGGCGGCGCTGTCGTAATGCACGCCGCCGGTGGAATCGAGCATCAGGCCCAGCGTGGCGTCCCCTAGTCCACCCGGCTTGACAGAGCGCAGGAATGCATCTTCTGCCCGCCAGAGGGGCGCGTCGTACCGTGCGGCCAGGGCTTCGCCCCGGGCGGCTGCCGGGGTCTTGCCCCAGACCAGAACCGCATCATCCCTGCGGGGGCGCCCGAACCGCAGGGGCAAATCGGCAAGCTCAAGGATGCGCGCCAACCTGCGGTCACGCAGAAAGCCGAGGTTGACATGACAAAGCTGCCGAGGGGCTTCCCCGGCAGCCTTGATGTCGTCAGGACCGGTCGCCATGTTGCGGGCGTCAGCCGCCCTCGACGGCGTTAGTGACGCCGCTGGCCGCCCCAGCCGTGCCGGAAATGGCGTTCAACGTCTTTTGCCACTGCACGAAGGGCGCTTCGGTCACATAGACGGTGTCGCCGTCGCGGATGAGGAAGTCGCGCGCCTCGAACATGCCGGTCGGCTGGGTCAGGTCCAGCACGTAGACCAGGCGCTGATCCCCGATGAGGTCATTGCGTCCCAGCACGATGTTCGCGATTTCGGCTGGTTCGTTGCGAAAGACAAAGACGCCGGTGGGATCGGCCAGCGACGTGGCCAGGCCGCCAACGGTCGCGATGGCCTCGATTGCGGACAGGTTCTGGGTATTGAAGGGCACCCTGCTTTGCGAGCCGGTCGCACCAAGCGCCACAAAGGCCCGGGTATCGCTTTCCACCACGATGCGGTCGCCGGGACGCAATGCGATGTCGAGCGCCGGGTTGTCATACAGATCCGTCAGCCAGACCTTGCCGGTATGGCTGCCGCGGGTCACGCGGACGACCGCGATCTCGGGGTCAACGGTGACGCCACCGGCCTTGGCCAGCATCGCCGACAAGGTGCGCGTCGACCGCTCGATGGGCAAGACACCCTGCGCTGCGGCGGCCCCTTCGATCGTGACGGTCGAGCCGTCACCCGCGAGGCGCTGCACCGAGACTTGCGGATCGGGCGTCTGGGTATCGAGCTTTCGGGTGATCGCAAGGCGCAGTCCCTCGGGCGTCTGGCCTGCCGCGCGGATACGTCCGGCATAGGGCACAAAGATGTAGCCCTGCCCGTCGACCTGCACGTCGGTCAGGGCCGAGACGCGCTGCCCGGTATTGCCCAAAAGCGGATCGTCGCGCACGTTTTCAAAGATGGTCAGCCCAAGAACGTCGCCCGCGGCGATGGTGTCGGAGCCGACAAGCCCTGCATTCTGGAAGTTGGAGCCAAAGCCGAATGCCGGCACCACAGATGTCGCCTGGGTGACGCGGCTGTTCACCGTGACGATGAAGGCATCACCCTCTTTCAGGACGGATCCCGCAAAAATCTCGCGCTTGTTCGGACCTGATCGCGGCAGACCGCAGGCGGCAACCGTCGACAAGATCAAAAGCAACAGCACGGCCTTGGCCGTTCTGGTCGTATATGGGTTCACTGCTCGCACTCCTTATAATGGAGCTTGCCTCAAGTTTTGCGTGTAACCCTAGCCAGATATTGCAGCTTTGGCCAGCCTTGGTTCGCCCGGTCAGACGACGATTCGCAACTGTTGCCGCTGCGCCGCGTTTAGTCCGGCCAGCGCGTCATAGGGATCGTGACTTGCCAGGACCTTGTCGACCACGCTGCGCAACAGCCTTTGCCGTCCGGCAACGGAATAAAATCCGCCCGGAATCTGGCTGGTCGCCAGCTGATAGGCACGGAACGCGCGGTAGGCCCCGAGGTCGGGCGCGCGGGGCGCGGCAAAGAAGTCGGCCAGGTTCTGTGCCGAGACAAATTCCGGCTTGCCATAGACGGCGTCGCCGAAAATGCGCAAGGGCAGGCCGCGCCACAATGCCTGCTGGCCCGATGTCGAATTGACGGTGACGGCACTTTCCGCCGTGTCCAGCAGTCGCGCCAGCTTGCCACCGCGCACGAAATGCACGCGCCCCCGCAGCCCGTGCTGGCGCACCAGTGCGCGGATGTCGCGCGCGATGGGCGCTCGGCCGTCTTCCAGCGGATGGGCCTTGAAGACCAGATGGTGGTGCTTCGGTGCGCCTGTCGCAAAGGCCTCGATCACCGGGGCAAGGAACTCGGCCATGGTGCGAAAGGGCGAATGGGCCTGAAAACTGGCGTCATGTTCCAGTTGCAACAGCACCAGATGATAAGGGAACCGCCCGGACGCGATTTGCCGCGTGGCGAGCATGCGTTGCCAGCGATGTACCGGCAGCAGCAGGAACCGGCGCAGGTACAGCACAAATTCCTGGGCCACCGTCAGTCCGCGGTGCGGATGGAACGACGGGTAGCGGCGTGCCCCAGCAAGGACCAGTCCATGATAAAGGGCCCCCCAGAACATGTGCTGGCGCATGTCGCCCCAGACCGGGGGCACCTCGGCACCGCCAGAGACAAGGTCCGGGTACCGTGCCAGAAGGTCTGGCAGATCCATCTGCATCAGGCGCGAATGGCCATTGGACCCGCCGCGTTCATAGGTGACCCAATACGGGCGCAGATAGCCTTCCTCAAAGACATGGATGGTCAGATTGCGTGCCTTTGCCCGCGCGATTGCCTGGGAATGCACCGGGCGCGTATCGCCGTAAAGGACAAGGTCGGTCACGGCCTTGTCGTCCAGCACGTGATCAAGCTGGTCCGCCCAGTCGCCAGCCTTGTGGGCGATAAAGCTATCCGACGGCCAAAATGCCTGGTCGCCCTGATTGAAGCCGACACGCCATGTCTTGGCCCCCGTCGCTGTCAGAGCGGCGCCAAGCTGGCGAAAGAACGGCCCGTGCGGACCTTGCAGGAATAGAAAGGTGCGACCGTGGCCGGAGGTCGGTTGGGGCATGGGGCGCGAACCGCAAATTGCGACATGTCGATCAAACTATCCGGCGTCACGTTCGCGTCGGCAAGGGGGGAGGCCAAGGGGCGGTGCGCATGTGACAGTTTGGACTCATCGCGACCCCGCGACGGGTGGGACTTGCCAGCATGCCTGCCGGGCGATACGCCGAAGGGAACAGCTAAGCCGAGCGACGGAGAAAAGTCATGTTCACAGGCATCGTGACCGATATGGGCGAGGTCATCGCGATGGACAAGCAGGGCGATCTGCGTGTGCGCATCGCGACCAGCTATCCTGCAGCCGGGATTGCCATCGGTGCCTCGATTGCCTGCGAAGGGGTGTGTCTGACCGTCGTGGCCACCGGAATCACGCCGCGCGACTGGTTCGATGTCCAGATCTCGGCCGAAACGGTGTCCAAGACGAATATCGGCGGCAATGGCTGGCATCCGGGGCGTCGTGTCAATCTGGAACGCGCGCTGAAGGTTGGCGACGAGCTGGGTGGTCACATCGTGTCGGGGCATGTCGATGGGCTGGCCGAAGTGGTGGCGGTTCGCCCTGAAGGCGACAGCCTGCGCGTGACGTTCCGCGCGCCCGACGCGTTGGCAAGGTTCATCGCGCCAAAAGGGTCGGTGGCGCTGAACGGCACATCGCTGACGGTGAACGAGGTGGCGGGCGCCGATTTCGGGGTGAACTTCATCCCCCACACGCGCGAGGTCACGACCTGGGGCAGGGTGGCGGTCGGGGATCTGGTGAACCTGGAGGTCGATACGATGGCCCGCTATGTGGCGCGGCTGCGGGAGTATGATTGACGCGCCGGACCGGAGGGTTTCGCACCCTCCGGACCTCCCGCGGGATATTTGGGCAGTCAGAAAGATGGGCGTTCGGGGACATAATGGCGGGCCCTCGCTGGAGGGGGGCATCAGCTGGCGGCAGCATTGCTGGACCCGGGCGCGGGAGGCGTTGTTGCCGACCCTGCCGATCGAGGTGGTGCGGCTGCGGGTGCGGCGGGCCAGGGAACTTGGGCTGGATTACAAGACCTATGCGTCGGTCACGGCATCGACCGGGCATGACGTGGTGGGGTTTCTCTTTTCTTCCAACGCGTTGCGCATAACGACGCGACAAGCCGCCATGCCACCGGATCGCGCCGGAAGGCTGGCCGCGGTGACGGGGGCGGTGCGGATCGCCTTGGCGGTTGGGCCTTTGTCGCCATCGGCAGTGATGGCCGCGAATGCGGGGGCGCTGGACGCGGCCCATGACGCGCCCTTTGCGCTGGCGCAGTTCCGCGAGCTGCGCGAGGCCTTGCGTGCGGCATTGGGCCGGATACCCGCCGATCAGGTCATCCTTGTCGGTGACATGGCGCTGGAGCGGGACTGGTCTGCGGCGGGGCGGCTTGCGGCCTATGTTCCGGCGGAGCGGTACTTTGGCTGAACCTGCGGCAGATGAGACCCCCTAGGGTCTTTTCTGATGTCACTCAGCACGAAGGAGGTAGTTCTCGTTGGTGCGATATCGCTTGAACGTCGCGCGGACCGCATAGCCGCTCGTGGCAAGCCAGGCCTTGAACGCCACGTCATTGATGCGGTCCACCTCGATGAAGATCGTCGGACGGTAGGCCGCAATGGTTTTGGCCAGACCGGCCAGAACCTTCATCTCCATCCCTTCGACATCGATCTTGAGGAATGTAGGGGCAATGTCCGCCAACAGGGCATCACCCGTACGGACAGTCAGACCGCCATCGCCTTCGGTTTCAACCATCCTTGCCGCGCCAAGGTTCCGGTCATGCGTGACAAGCCCCATCCGGGCGCTTTCGACATCCGAAAGCCCGAACCCCAGACGGCTGGTATCACAGCTGTCCATCACTCCGTTGAGTTCAAGATTGGACATCAGTAGCGCAACTGCGGCGGGGTTCGGTTCAAACACCACAACCTTTGCCGGGCGCAGATATTTCAGCACGAAAATCGCGTGATTGCCGATATTCGCACCGATATCGCAAAAGACGGCACCCGGCGGGCAATGCTGGCGGATGATTTCCAGTTCTTCGGGCTCGTAAAACTCGCCCTTTAAGTGATGGCGCTGGATCACATCCCTTGGATGCGTAATCGTGAAAAAGATTGGCTCGCCCCAGACCACGGATCGGACGACCTGGCCGGGCGGAGTGATCGTGCGGAAGGACGCTTGCAAGACGGGCGCAGGGTGCGCGGACGCCGGCGCTTTGGTCGATGTGGCAGCATCTTGCGGCAAGGTTCCGGGTCCAGTTCCTCAAAGATCACGTTGGTCAGCATGGTTGGTCTTGGGGGAAAGGACAAGCTGCCTTTGCCGGTCGGAACCGCGAGCTGCGTTTGGGCACGTCCGAGCGGCAGCCCGGCGCCGGTACAGTGTAACGACCCGCGCCATTCCAAAAGAAAACGGCGGCCTGCTGGCCGCCGTTTGTAATTTCAGATCTTTTTTCGGCCCTCAGGCCGCGCGGCTGACCAGCACGTCACCAACGCGCTTTGCGGCGCCGATCTCGTCGGTTCCGGCAACGGCTGCCACTTCGCGGGTCAGGCGTTCCAACGCGGCCTCGTACAACTGACGCTCCGAATAGCTTTGTTCGCGCTGGTCGTCGGTGCGGTGGAGGTCGCGCACGACCTCGGCAATCGACAGAAGGTCCCCGGAGTTGATCTTCTGCTCATATTCCTGCGCGCGGCGGGACCACATGGCGCGCTTGACCTTGGCCTTGCCCTTGAGCATGTCCAGCGCCTTGGTGATGACATCAGGCGACGACAGCGAGCGCATGCCCACCTCGGTCGCCTTGTGGGTCGGCACGCGCAGGGTCATCTTGTCTTTTTCGAACGAGATGACGAACAGCTCCAGCGTGAGCCCGGCGATTTCCTGTTCTTCGATCGAAATGATCCGGCCCACGCCATGGGCGGGGTAAACCACGAATTCATCGGGGCGGAAATCTGCTCGGCGGGTCTTGGTCATGCGCTCACTACCTTTGGGTTGGTGCCCGTAACCGGCGACAAAGCCCTTGTCCGGGGACGATATCCCCGGCGTCAAAGGCTACATCTGTCACTGGAAAAGCCCCCTCTGGCGATTGCGGCAAGAGGGAATGTCGAGGCTCCGTGAATTGATTGTTACAAATATATATCACAAAAACCGGTTGATTCCAACTAGCCCGCTAGCGCCAACGCTGCACCGCAACATATTGAAAAGATGCAAGTTTGCTAAGGGCTGACGAATCGCTCAGCCACAAGTTGCGAATCAGCGATCAGCCGCCCGCGCCCGGCGCTTCGGAAAAGTACTTCGTCAGCTTGTCCTTTTCGCCATCCCGGGCCTCTGCCTCGGGAAGGGGGTCCTTTTTCGTCACGATCACGGGCCAGGCAATGGAATACTTGCGATTGAAGGTGACCCATTCGTCCATGTCCGGTTCGGTATCCGGGCGGATGGCATCGGCAGGGCATTCGGGTTCGCAGACACCGCAGTCGATGCATTCATCCGGGTGGATGACCAGCATGTTCTCGCCCTCGTAAAAGCAGTCGACCGGGCAGACCTCGACGCAATCGGTGTATTTGCAGGCGATGCAATTGTCGGTCACCACATAGGTCATGGCGGGCAGGTCCTTTTCGGGGATGCTTTGGTAAAGTTGACTAGAACACTCGGAAGGATCATTCAAGCGGGCTTGACGTCGCGCCAGCGGTGAGGTCGGTATAAAGAAGCTGCGCCTCGGGGGCGGAGCCGCGACGGTGACCAAGGGCAGTCACCCGCACCACCCTGACGTCGCGCGCCTGCACGAAGGTCAGCACGTCCCCGACCGAGACCGGCGTTCCGACGCGCGATACCCGCACACCATTGACCCGGCAGCCACCCCCGGCAATCAGGTCAGCCGCCAGGGTGCGCGATTTGAAGAACCGCGCCTGCCAGAGCCACTTGTCCAGCCGCAGGCGCGGGGTCTGACCTTCGGCTTTGCGGGCCCCCGGTCCGGCCAAACCGCTACAACTTGGCTTTCAGTGCCGCAAGAACGGCAAAGGGGTTGTCGGGGTCTACCGGCCGATCCGTGCGCGGCGGGCGGGCATCGAAGGATTTCGGGCGATCATCCTTGGGATAGGGCTTGCCGCCCTTGCCCTTGGCGCCCGCATTTTGACGTTCGGCGCGGGCGGCATCCTGGGCCGCGGCGCGGCCGTAGGGCTTGCCGTCGCCCTGATCGGCAACGGGCTGCGGCGCGGGAAAGACGGGCTTTGCGCCCTTGGGCTTGCCATGGCGGCGACCGCCCTCGCGCTTTTCGCCTTCGGGACGGGGGGCGCCTTCGGGACGGGGGGCGCCTTCTGGACGGGGGGCACCTTCGGGACGGGGGGCGCCTTGGGTCCGCGGCGCGCGTTCCGGACGGGCGGGCCGCTCGGGGCGCTGAAAGCGGGGCTTCGGGGCCCAGGTGAAGGTGTAGAAGGTCTCCATTACCGGGCCCGCCGCCTCGACCTCCGGGTCGGGCTGCACAAAGGCGGACTCGTGCTCGGGGATCGGCTGCAGCGGCGCGTCGGGATCCACCGCGATCGGCACCGGGGCGGGCTTTACCCGCTCACGTTCGCCCTTTTCGGCGGCATAGCCGAGGCCTGCCATCAGGTCGACGAACTGCTCCAGCGTCATGCCGGTGATCGACAGCATCTCGGGCGCTGCCTCAAAGCCCACGCGGCTGTCCTTGGCGCGCAGAAGGTCCGCAAGCCGTTCCAGCATGTCGATGCGGATCGCGCGCGTGCCCGCCGGATGATAGCCTGCCAGCGCGTAATGCTGTTTCGGCACGTCCGGCAGGTTCGGGATCGTCACCAGACCCGGCGGCGGGCTTTCGGGAAACTCCGACAGGTCGTTCATCAGCGACCAGAGCACCAGCCGCAATCGCGTGGGCGCCGGTTTCAGCAACAGCGGCAGAAAGATCGTGAACTGGCCAAAGCGCACGCCATGCTTGCGCAAGGATGCACGGGCATCCTGATCCAGCGCCTTGACGTCGCCCGCCACCTCTTCGCGCGGCAACACGCCAAGCGCTTCGGACAGCCGGAAGGCAATCCCGCGCGCCATGCCCTGCAGACCCTCGTCCCGGCCCATGGCCATCAAAGGTTCGTATTGGGCCGCGATCTTGCGGTCGATGAAGTGCTGCATCCGCCGGCGCACCTTGTCGGTGACGTCGGGGCCGGCCTCTTCGTCGACAAAAGCCTCGACCGAGGGCTTCAGGATGTCGGCACCCTTGACCAGCTTGCCCACCGCCGTCGTGCCCCACATCAGGCC
>JANPKV010000128.1:0-4220 GCA_031426185.1 Rhodobacterales bacterium
GCCCGTTTGACATCCACGTCGGCGACGAACCGGCGTTGCAGCTCCTGCACATGATCGCGCACCGCAGGCCGCTTCATTGCCTTGTGAAACCCTTGCCGGGACATGCCGGTGCGCTTGCAGGCATCAACGATGGTCAGCCCCTCTACCACGGTCAGCCGGATGGCCTCCTGGAGCTTTAGGGACAGGCGGGCGGGGCGCAAGGGCGCGAGGGTTAGGACGTTTGCCATAACTTAGTATCGAATGCTCTCGCGCGTTTGACGATGCACCTCTTATCTCCGATCAGGCCACCAGTCCTCCAGCGACAAGCCCCCTTGGCGATGAGGCAATCAGTCCAACTAGAACCGCCGGAACAAAAACAAATGGGTCCAACGTGTTCGCCAATATCGCTCCCAAGAAAATAATTGGGTTCATCTCTACCTCCCTGATAGGACTTCGACGCTCCAGCTATCTGCAGAGAAATGCACGTGAACATTCGAAAAAAAAGAAAAATCTGTCCGTCGTGCGCATGGGTGGAGTAATAAGACCGCGCGGCCCGATTTTTCCCCCCACCCCCCTCAGATAGAGACCCCCACCCCCTTCGCGGTGGAGGGGGGAGGGCGATTTATCCCGTCCAGACTTGCGGCCCTGCCCCCGGAGCAAGGCCGCGTTTCGGGTTAGCCGGCGAGGTCGCTCAGCGCGATCCGGGCTTGGGAAGCAAGGGCGGTCTCGACTAGTCCTGAGCCCGTGTGCTGTGGCCCGGCCGGCAACTCCAGAAGAACGGCCACCTTTGCCCATACATCGCGCGCGGAGGGTGCCGGCGCCACAAGTATCAGATCCTCAAGCCGATGGATGTCCGCCATAGCAGCGTCCATATCCGGGCCTGTCAGGGCTTCGGCATTCGTTCGGGCGTATGCTGACCACCATTGGGAAAGGAACTCGCTTGCCGGCGTTTCGCAGCCCGGCGCCGCGGCAGCCGACGCCTCAGCTTTCGCGCGACGCAGAAGATGTTCGGTTGCTGAGGTCATGTCGCAATCCGGCTTGGCGACCATGGCCAGCAATTGCCACAACTCGCCCGGTGTGCGGACGGGAAGTTCGACGGCCATGTCCTCGATGCTGGCCTTTCGCTCTGCCAGCTTAAGCCATGCGTCCTGAGAGACGGTGTAAAGGCGGGCCTCGGTGTCGGCCCAAGCAGCAAAAGCCTGCGGGATCGTCTGTATGTCTTTCATGGTCAGTCCTCCAAAAATGCCCAAGGGCGTGAGGGACGACATGAGACCGGAAAAGCGTGCCCGATGGTGGGCTAGATGGTGGGAAGCGAAGAGGTGTCTTTCACAATCTCGTTCTTTTTCAACATCTTAGCCTTGGTAAATTGGTGGAGCCGAGGAGGATCGAACTCCTGACCTCGTCATTGCGAACGACGCGCTCTCCCAACTGAGCTACGACCCCACGTAGCAGATATGTGGCCAATGGCCGCGTTTGTGTCAAGGATCGGGGATCAGGACAAAGCCCAGAACGCGCCGCCACAAGCGATGGCCCCGGCAAATGTCGCACCCGCCACGGAACGCGAGATGGCAAAGACCACGCAGACGCCAATCAGACCCGCCCCCAGCGCGCCTGCGTCCTTTGGCAGGTGCAGCACGGCAGGCAGGACCGACGCCACGAAAAGCGTGCAGATCGCGGCCGGACCGGTCGCCGCAAGGACGCGCGACAGCCGGCTGTCAGGCCCTCCCGCCGACAGATCAAACCGCGTCGGCAAAAACCGGAACGCCCAGTTTGCGACCCCTGCGAGGAGCGCGATGATCAGAAGATCCACGTTCACGTCGACCGCCGCAATATGCCAGTTGCCACGCCGCAGAACATGCCCGCAAGGATGCCGACCGTGGGCGACAGCGCCAAGGTTCCGATCACCGTGGCGGCGGCTGCGACAACCACCACAGGCACCTGCCTTCGCGACAGGATCGACAACAGCAGGGCCAGGAAAAGCGCAGGCAACATGAAGGCAAGCCCCGCCTGCACTGCAGGATAACCAGCCAATGCCCCGCCACCAAATGCCGCCCCAAGCGCCGTTGCGCCAACCCAGGCCGCATAGGCCGGAAGGCCAAGCCCGAACATGAACCGTTCCGAAAACCCGGCCCCGCGCGACAGCGACCCCAGCGCCTGGCCGAAAACCTCGTCCGTCAGGCCCCATGCCCATGCCCAGGCGTGTTGCGTCGTCGCCCGGTCGCCAGCACGCTTCAAGATCGCCGGACCATAAAGGACGTGCCGTACATTCATCGCGATCAAGGTGAACGCCGTCACCAGGATTGGTGCGCCCGACGTCACCAGCGCCACCGCCACAAACTGCGAGGCGCCCGCATAGATGATCAGCGACAAGGCCGTCGCCTCGACCGCAGTCAGCCCGGCTTGGGTTGCAACCACCCCGAACGAAAAGGCGATCGGCAGATAGCCAAGCACAACCGGCACGGCCGCGACAAGGCCGTCGCGAAATGTGGCCCCGTTCTCCAACGTCATCTTGGGGCTACTCTGCCGCCTCCAGATAGCTTTCCAGCGGCGGGCACGTGCATACAAGGTTGCGGTCACCATAGACGTTGTCGACCCTGCCCACGGGTGGCCAGTATTTGTCCACCTTGAACGCCCCCGGCGGGAAGCAGCCCTGCTCGCGTGAATACTTCCGGTCCCAGACCTCGGTCACCAGCGCCGCGACCGTATGCGGCGCATGGCGCAAGGGGCTGTCCTCGGCGCTGATCTCGCCCCGCTCCACCGCCGCAATCTCGGTGCGGATCGCCAGAAGCGCGGTGATGAAGCGGTCGATTTCGGCTTTGGTCTCGGATTCGGTCGGTTCCACCATCAGCGTCCCCGCTACTGGCCAGGACATCGTGGGCGCATGAAAGCCGTTGTCGATCAACCGCTTGGCAATGTCGTCCACGGTCACACCGGCCTCTGCAAAGGGACGGGTGTCAAGGATGCATTCATGCGCGACCCGGCCCTTGTTGCCCATGAACAGGATCGGATAGGCGCCCTTCAGACGCGCCGCGATGTAATTGGCGTTCAGGATCGCAACCCGCGTGGCCTGCGTGCAGCCCGGCCCGCCCATCAGGAGGCAATAGGCCCAACTGATCAACAGGATCGACGCCGACCCGAAAGGTGCCGCACTGACGGGCCCCTCGGCGCCGCCCGTCTCGGGATGCCCCGGCAGGAACGGCGCCAGATGCGCCTTCACCCCGATCGGCCCCATCCCCGGCCCGCCGCCGCCATGCGGAATGGCAAAGGTCTTGTGCAAGTTCAGGTGGCTCACGTCCGACCCGATCTCGCCGGGTTTCACCAAGCCCACGAGCGCATTCATGTTGGCCCCGTCAAGGTAGACCTGCCCGCCATGCTCATGCGTGATGCGGCAGATCTCTTTCACGGTTTCTTCGAACACCCCATGGGTGGAGGGATAGGTGATCATGCAGGCAGCAAGCTTGTCGCCCGCCACAATCGCCTTGGCCTTGAAATCCTCCAGGTCCACATCGCCGTTGGGTGCAGATTTGACCACCACGACTTCCATGCCCGCCATCTGCGCGCTTGCCGGGTTGGTGCCATGTGCGCTGACGGGAATCAGACAGACATGGCGCCCGTGATCACCCCGGCTGCGGTGATAGGCCTGAATGGTCAAAAGCCCCGCATACTCGCCCTGAGCGCCCGAATTCGGCTGCATGGACATCGCGTCATAGCCGGTGATCTCGCACAGTTTGGCGGTCAGATCGTCGATCGCTTCCTTGTAACCCAGCGCCTGATCATTCGGCGCGAAAGGATGCAGGGAGCCAAACTCCGGCCAGGTGATCGGCATCATTTCGGCGGCGGCGTTCAGCTTCATCGTGCACGACCCCAGCGGGATCATCGCGCGGTCCAGCGCAAGGTCGCGGTCCGACAACCGGCGCATGTAGCGCATCATCTCGGACTCGGCCCGGTTCATGTGGAACACCGGATGCGTCAGGTAATCGGACTTGCGGACCATATCCTCGGGAAAGCCCAAGGTCGCCCGATGCGGCGGAACCCCGTCAATGCCAAAGGCGCGCAAGACCCGGATAAGCACCCGCTCGTCGGTGGTCTCGTCCAGACTAATCCCCACCCGGTCATTGCCGATCTTGCGAAAGTTCAGCCCTTCGTGCCGGGCCGCAGCCAGGATACCGGCCTGCCCGACGCCCACCTCTACCGTGATCGTGTCGAAAAACGCCTTGGGGCTGACCTTGGCCCCTGCCGCC
>JANPKV010000129.1:0-4439 GCA_031426185.1 Rhodobacterales bacterium
GGTGGTTGAGAAGGAACCCTTCGACCGCCTCGGGCGCGGCCTCGTCCAGCGCCCAGGCGCCCTTGCGCTTGCCGATGGCGTTCCAGGTCCAGACGGTATTGTCGTTCAGCGCCGCCATATGCGCCACCGGGACGGTGATCGCGCCGCTGGGCGAGGTGACGCGCGCATAGTCGCCCTCCTCAAACCCCTGCGCCGCCCAGATCTTGGTCGGGACATAGAGGTAGTTCTTGCTGTGTATCTGACGCAGCCAGGCATTCTGGCTGCCCCAGCTGTGGTACATCGCCATGGGCCGCTGCGTCAGCGCGTGAACGGGATAGCCCTGCGCCTCGTCGCCAAAGGGCGGATACCAGACCGGCAGCGGGTGCATCGATTGTTTCAGGCGTTCGCGCAAGTGATCGGGCGGCTGACGGTCACCATGGCCTTCGGCCGCCAGTTGAAAGCGGCGCATCGGTTCAGACCAGATGCTGAACAGGTAAGGTTGCGGCGTCTCGAAGAACGAGGTTGCCACCGCCCAGTCCTGATAGGCAGCATTCCAGGGTTTGTAATACCGTGCCTCATCCGGGATGTGCGCCTGAAAGAACCCGCCATTGGCGATATAGGCGGCGATCTGGTCGGGGTTGGCGTCGCCGCGTCCCGTTGCCGTCCCGTCGCCGCGAAAGCCGATCAGGGGGCCGACGCCGGGGCGGCGGATATGGTTGGCGATATAGTCGGCATAATCGGTGAACTTGGCCGTCCCGTCCGGGTTGGTCATCCCCGGCAGGCCGAGCCGCACGCCAAGGTCAAGCAGGACCGACTGGAACCCGCGCACGTCCCGGTCGGGCGCGATCACTGGCCAGCGGATCGAATCCCCCGCCGCGTCAGGCTCCGAAATGGGCCGGTCCAGCAGCGAAATGCAGTCGTGACGCTCCAGATAGGTCGTGTCGGGCAGGATCAGGTCGGCATAGGCCACCATCTCGGAGGCATAGGCATCGGAATAGATGATGTGGGGGATGACATATTCCCCATCCGCGTCCTTGTCGGTCAGCATCTGCATGACCGAGGCGGAGTTCATCGAGGAATTCCATGCCATGTTCGCCATATAGAGAAACAGCGTGTCGATCCGGTACGGATCCCCGGCATGGGCATTGGGGATGACCATATGCATCATCCCATGCGCCGAGAACGGATTTTCCCACGAGAACGCCTTGTCGATGCGGGCGGGGCTGCCATCGGGCAAAAGGCACAGGTTGTCGGGGCTGCGGACATAACCCAGATGCGGGCCGGACAAGGGCTTGCCCGGGGTGGTCACAAAATGCGGCGTCGGATGTGCCTCAAGCGGTTTCGGGTACGGGGGTTTCAGCCGGTAGCCGCCCGGAACCTCCATCGTACCAAGCAGGATCTGCAACAGATGCAAGGCCCGCGCCGTCTGGAACCCGTTGGAATGGGCCGAGATGCCGCGCATGGCGTGGAACGACACCGGACGGCCTGGCATCGAGGCGTGGTGGTTGCCGCGAAAATCCGTCCAGGGCTGGGCCAGTTCGATGGCTTGGTTGAAGGCAACATCGGCAAGTTCTGCCGCCAGCGCGCGGATGCGGCCAGCAGGGATGCCGCATCGGTCGGCAACGGCCTCTGGCGCGTATTCGGGGGCCAGATACATCTCTGCCATGTGCTGGAAAACGGTGCGGTGCCCCTGCCAGACCGCCCCCAGATCAGGCTGCACGCCCTTGCCGTCCCAGGCCGCGGGATGCTGCGTCACCTTGTCGATGACGAAAGGCTGACTTTCGGCGTTCTTGACGAACAGACCCTTTTCCGCGCCGTCGGTCGCGTTGATCAGCAACCCGGCATTGGTGAACTGCGCCAGATAGTCGAGGTCAACCTTGCCCGCCTCAAGCAGGCAATGGATCAGGCTCAGGATCAGCAGGCCATCGGTCCCCGGCGTGATCCCCAGCCACTCGTCGGCAACAGCGTTATAGCCGGTGCGGATCGGGTTGATCCCGATCACCCGCGCGCCGCGTTCCTTCAGACGACCAAGGCCGATCTTGATGGGATTGCTGTCATGGTCTTCGGCCACGCCGAACATCACGAACAGTTTGGTGTGTTCCCAGTCCGGTTGCCCGAATTCCCAGAATGCCCCGCCGATGGTGTAGATGCCCGCCGCCGCCATGTTGACGCTACAAAAGCCCCCATGCGCCGCGTAATTGGGCGTGCCGAAGGCTTGCGCCCACCAGCCGGTAAAGCTTTGCGACTGGTCACGGCCGGTAAAGAACGCCAGTTTTTCCGGCGCCGTTTCGCGCAAGGGCTTCATCCAGTCGACAGCCTGCGCCAAGGCCTCGTCCCAGCTGATCTCTTCGAACGCGCCCGATCCGCGCGGACCCACGCGGCGCAGAGGCTTGCGCAATCGGCTGGGCGCGTTGACCTGCATGATGCCCGAGGCCCCCTTGGCGCACAGCACACCCTTGTTGATGGGATGATCGCGGTTGCCTTCGATGTAGCTGACCTTGCCGCTTTTGAGATGCACGTCGATCCCACAGCGGCACGCGCACATGTAGCACGTCGTCTTGCGCACTTCGTCCGAAACGGGCGGCGACAGCTCGAGCCGTGGCTGGTGCGTCATGCCGGTGACCCCTTTCCCATTTCTCGCGCACGTCTTGTGGCAGTGTGACGGGCCCGCGATGCCGCAACTGTCTTGATCCCGACACCCGTTGACGAAAGACACCCGCCCGCCGACAGCGTCGAGGCGCGCGTCACAGAACGGCCTTCAAGAGACCCAACCCGGCCAAGCCCGCCAGCAGAAGAATGGCAAAGCGGCGGAACTCTTGCGGGTCGGTGGAGAAAAAGTGCCGCCCACCCAGCCAGTTGCCCAGAAAGGTCAGCGGCAATGCGATCAGCGACGCCCACAGCGTGTCCCAACTGACAAGGCCGGCCCAAAAGTACAAGGGTGCCGAGTAGAGATCAAGCAGCGGAAAATAGGCGATCAGGGTGGCGCGAAACACCGTCGCCTGCATCGGCTGCGCCGCAAAAAACGCAGCAATCGGCAGGCCACCCATGCCCGGCGCGTTGGCAAGCCCCGAGATCACGCCCGCCGCGACATTTCCCCCGCCACGCACCTCGCGCGCCAGCCGCCAGCCGGCCAGAAGCACGCCGCACATCACCAGCACATATCCCGACACCACCGCCCGTGCGGTATCCTCGCTGACCCCCGTCAGCACCCACAGGCCCAGCGGCAACCCCACGACAGCGCCTGCCATCAGCAACCAGACCCTGCGCCAGTCGACGGCCGGCCCGGCCGCCTTGGCCGCCTGCAGTGACATCGCCGTTTCCAGAATAACAACAACAGCCACGAAGTTCAGCGGATTGGTGACCAGACTCGATGCAGCAATCACCATCGCCGAATACCCGAAGCCCGAATAGCCCCGCACAAAGGCAGCGACCAGGACGGCAACTGCCATCCAGGCAAGCGCGCCCGGGCCAAGGTCAAAGGGCATCAGACGGTCTGCCGCCGCATGTCCGCCTTGGAGATGCCTGCCACTTCAACCGGCTTTTTCATCGCGTCGCGCCGGAAGGGCTCTCCCAGTTCCTGATTGATCATCGCCTCGATCAGCGTGGTCTTGCCATGCTGCATCTGGTCGATGATCGCGGTTGCCAAGGCGTCGCGCAACTGATCCATCGTTCGCGCCTGCACGCCCTGCAATCCACAGGCCTTGGCGATGCCCGCATAGCTGACCGCCTCATCCAGTTCGGTGCCGACAAAGTTGTCGTCATACCAAAGCGTCGAGTTCCGCTTTTCCGCCCCCCACTGATAGTTGCGAAAGACAACCATGGTGATCGCGGGCCATTCCGGACGGCCGATGGCGGTCAATTCTGGCACGGCGATCCCGAATGCTCCGTCCCCGGCAAAGCCTACGACCGGGACGTCCGGGCAGCCGATCTTGGCCCCGATGATCGACGGCAGACCATAACCGCAGGGCCCGAACAGTCCCGGTGCCAGATACTTTCGCCCCACCTCAAAGGTCGGATAGGCGTTGCCGATCGCGCAGTTGTTCCCGATGTCGCTGGAAATGATCGCCTCACGCGGCAACGCGCTTTGGATCGCGCGCCAGGCCATCCTGGGGCTCATCCAGTCCGGTTTGGCGTTCCTTGCGCGATGGTTCCAGGTTGTCCCCGGATCGTCGTCCTCGTGATCCATCGATGACAGCGCCTGCGCCCATGCTGATTTCGTTTGCGCGATCGTGGCTTTGCGTTCAAGGCGCCCATGGTTACCGGCGGCAGGGGCGAAACGCGCCAAAACCGCCTCGGCGACCTTTCGTGCGTCGCCGACGATGCCAACAGTAACCTTTTTGGTCAGCCCGATACGATCCGGGTTGATGTCGACTTGGATGATCTTGGCCGCCTTGGGCCAGTAGTCCAGCGCGTAGCCCGGAAGCGTGGAGAACGGATTCAATCGGGTACCCAGACAGAAT
>JANPKV010000130.1:0-19325 GCA_031426185.1 Rhodobacterales bacterium
AGGCGGGAAATTCTTCTATATTAGTGACTGGATTACCTGCCTGCACTGCCGTAATCACCGCTGACTTCGAAAGGTATGCCATGACGCGCAGATTTACCCCAAAGGTTGTCACCGCCAATGATCTGCGGCTGGGCGATGTCGTCTATCTGACCGCCATGAATACCTGGTCGCGCCAGCATCACGAGGCTGAGCTGATCGAGGACGAGGCCCATGCCCAGATGCGCCTGCTGCATGGCGCGGCCCAGCGGCAGGTTGTCGTGGGTGCCTATCTCGCTGATGCGAAGGCCGGCCCGAACGGCCCGGAGCCGATCCATTTCCGCGAAGCGTTCCGCACCCGCGGCCCGTCGAACTACAACCACGGCAAACAAGTCGATCTGACGCACTGAGGCCAGGCATGTATTCCTATTCAGACTTTGACGAAGCCTTTGTGCGGACCCGCGTGGCACAGTTCACCGGCCAGGTGGAGCGTCGCCTCGACGGCAGCCTGACCGAGGACGAGTTTCGCCCCCTTCGCCTGATGAACGGGCTTTATCTGCAACTGCACGCCTACATGCTGCGCGTCGCCATTCCTTATGGGACGGTCAACCCGCGCCAGATGCGTCAGATGGCGATGATTGCCGAAACCTTTGACAAGGGCTACGGGCATTTCACCACGCGCCAGAACATCCAGTACAACTGGCCCAAGCTGGAGGACGTGCCCGCGATCCTGTCGGCACTCGCAGATGTTGAAATGCACGCCATTCAGACCTCGGGCAACTGCGTGCGCAACGTCACGGCAGACCATTTTGCAGGCGCTGCCGCCGATGAGATCGAAGACCCCCGTCCCTATGCGGAACTGCTGCGCCAGTGGTCGATGGATCACCCGGAATTCCAGTTCCTGCCCCGCAAGTTCAAGATCGCCATCACCGGCAGCCCCAATGACCGCGCCGTGACGCGGGCACATGACATCGGATTGCGGATGCACCGCGACGCGGCCGGCCAGCCCGGCTTTGAAGTCATGGTCGGCGGGGGTCTTGGCCGCACGCCGATGATCGGCCACACCGTGCGGGAGTTCCTTCCCGTCGCGGACCTGCTGCCGTATGTCGAGGCGGTCCTGAGCGTTTACAACACGCTTGGACGGCGCGACAACAAGTACAAGGCGCGCATCAAGATCATGGTGCACGAAAATACGCCCGAGGTCGTGACCCGCATGATCGAGGAGCGTTTTGCCGAAATCCGCCCCTTGTTCGGTGGCGCCGACCAGACGCTTTTGGCCGGTATCCGCGACGCCTTCGCGCCTCCCGCATTTTGCAACGCGCCCACGGATGCCTATGACGCCTTCTACAAGGCTGACCCGGTGTTTCGTGCCTGGGCCGATACGAACCTTGCCGCGCATCGCAACGACCAATACGCGATCGTCACGATCAGCCTCAAGGCACATGGCGCGACGCCCGGCGATGCGAGCGCGGACCAGATGCGGGTAATGGCCGAACTGGCCGAGAAATATGGCCATTCCGACCTGCGCATCAGCCATGAGCAGAACGTGATCCTGCCGCATGTCCACAAGTCGGACCTGCCGCTGATCCACGCGGCGCTGGTGCAAGCCGGGCTTGGCACTGCCAATGTCGGCCTGATCAGCGACATCATCGCCTGCCCCGGCATGGACTATTGCGCGCTGGCCACGGCACGCTCCATCCCGGTAGCGCAGGAAATCGCGCTGCGGTTTGACGCGTTGAAGCTCGAGCATGAGGTCGGCCCCCTCAAGATCAAGATCTCGGGCTGCATCAACGCCTGCGGGCATCACCATGTGGGCCATATCGGCATTCTTGGCCTCGATCGCGCCGGGGTGGAAAACTACCAGATCACGCTTGGCGGCGACGGCACGGAGTCCGCCGTGATCGGCGACAAGACCGGCCCCGGCTTTGCCTATGACGAGATCACGCCCGCGATCGAGCGGATCGTGCTTGCCTATCTGGACCTGCGGGCCGAGCCGTCCGAGACCTTTCTGCAGACTTATCGCCGCGTCGGGTTGGTGCCGTTCAAGACAGCACTTTACGGCGAAGAAGGCGAAAAAGATGCCGCGTGATCTGCATTCGGGTGATGTGGCCGAACGCGTCGCGGCGCTGAACGCACGCTATCGCCACCATTCGGCGACGGCGGTGCTGGAACATGCGCTCAAGGATGCCGATCTGGGCCGCGTCGCGCTGGTATCGTCGTTCGGCGCGGAATCGGTCGTCCTTCTGCATCTGGTCAGCGTCATCGCGCCGGAAACGCCGGTCCTGTTCATCGACACGCGGATGCTGTTCCCCGAAACGCTGGAATATCAGCGGCTTCTGGCGGAAACCCTGCATCTGGGCGATGTGCGGACGATCCGCGCGATCCAGCCGCGCCTGGCGTTCGAGGACCCGGACAACACGCTTCACCAGTTCAACACCGATGCCTGCTGCCACGTCCGCAAGGTTGAGCCTCTGGAACGTGCGCTGAAGCCGTTCGACGGCTGGATCACCGGGCGCAAGCGCTATCAGGGCGCGGGACGCGGCACGGTGGATTTCTTCGAGGCCGAGGGCGCCTTGCGCATCAAGGTGAATCCGCTGGCGCATTGGGGCCGCGAGGATATCGAGGAATACATGGTCGAGAACCGCCTGCCCCGGCATCCGCTGGTGGCGAAAGGGTTCCCGTCGATCGGTTGCGCGCCCTGCACGACGGCGGTGAAACCGGGCGAGGATCCGCGCGCAGGCCGTTGGCGCGGAACCGAAAAAGTCGAATGCGGCATCCATTTCATTGATGGCAAGGCCGTGCGTGTGCCCCTTGTCCCCACGGAGTCAGCGGCATGAGCGTTCTTGTCACCGATGCGGGCTTTGGCCCGGCGACCCAGGGTCCGGGCGTATCGCTGGGCGACCTCGCCCACCATCAGGGCGTGGTCGATCTCGCCAACACCGATGATCCGACGGCGCTGACATCCGTGCTGGCCGATCTGACCCTGATCCGCGTGGCCTTTCCCGCCTTCAACGACGGGCGCGCCTTCACCATCGCCCGCCGCCTGCGGATGATGGGCTATGCCGGGCAACTCGTGGCCACCGGTCCCGTCATCGCGGACCAGTATGCGATGATCCGGCGCGTCGGCTTTGATGCCGTGGAAATTCCCGATGATCTGGCTCTGCGCCAGCCACAGGAACAGTGGCTGTTCCGGGCCGACTGGCGCGACCACGACTACCTGTCGCGTCTCAAGGCCTGAGCCTCGGGCTTTCATATCCGCGCCGCGCCGCCTATGTCACAGACACAGACCCTGAACAAAGTTGCCCCCATGACCGATACCGCCAGCGAAGCCATCATGGCCAAGCCCAACCTGCCCGATGCCCAGATTGTGACCTCGGTCACGCATTGGACCGACCGTCTGTTCTCGTTCCGCGTGACGCGCCCGAAAAGCCTGCGGTTCCGCTCGGGTGAGTTCGTCATGATCGGCCTTCTGGGCGACAACGGCAAACCGATCCTGCGCGCCTATTCCATCGCCTCCCCCGCCTGGGATGAGGAGTTGGAGTTCTATTCGATCAAGGTGCCGGACGGACCGCTGACCAGCCGCTTGCAACATATCGAGGCGGGCGACGAGATCATCCTTCGGCCCAAACCCGTCGGCACGCTGGTGCATGACGCATTGCTGCCGGGCAAGCGGTTGTGGTTTCTGGCCACGGGGACCGGCATCGCCCCGTTTGCCAGCCTGATGCGAGAGCCGGAAACCTATGAGAAATACGACCAGATCATCATGATGCACACCTGCCGCGAGGTGGCCGAACTGGAATATGGCCGCCAGCTGGTCGAAAGTCTGAAAGATGATCCGCTGATCGGCGACATGGTGGGCGACAAGCTGATCTATTATCCCACCACCACCCGCGAGCCGTCCGAACATATGGGCCGGGTGACCGACAACCTGTCATCGGGCAAGGTTTTCGCTGATCTGGGCCTGCCGCAGATGACCAGGGTGGACGATCGCGCCATGGTCTGCGGGTCGCTGGCTTTCAACATCGACGTCAAGGCGATCCTCGAAGGGTTCGGTCTTACCGAGGGCGCCAATTCGGACCCCCAGCAGTTTGTCGTGGAAAAGGCATTCGTCGGCGACGGGATCTGAACCGCCGACCAGCAATGCAAAAGGCCGCAGAGATATCTCTCTGCGGCCTTTTCGTTCGGTGCCGATAACGGTGGCTTACAAGCCAAGCGCGGTTTTGACCTGCGCAACCGTGGCGGCGACCAGGGCCGGATCTGCAGCCGCGGCAGTGACGGCGGCTTTCAACGTCGTCTTGGTGGCGTCGTCGAGGGTCGAGCCGTCAATCAGCGCCGTCACGGCAGTCGCGTCGAACGTGGCCGGGTCCAGAGCAGCGGCAGCGGCAGCGTCGGTTGCAGCCGGGGCGGCCTCGGTCGCGGCAGCTGCAGCGGCCTCTGCTTCAGCGGCGGCGGCGGCAGCAGCGGCAGCCTCAGCTTCGGCGGCAGCGGCGGCCTCTGCTTCAGCGGCAGCCGCGGCGTCAGCTTCGGCCTGAGCCGCAGCCTGCTGGGCGGGCATGTAGCTGAAGAAGTAATATCCCCCTGCAGCCAGCAGAACGATCAGCGCGCCAATGATTACATTTCTATTCATCTTGTTTCTCCATTCGCCGGTCTTTTTGTTTCCGGATCTGACGGGTATATGGCAGTCCAAAGCCGATTTGAAAAGGTCTGGCCCGAAATCCTGTGTCAACACGGCCGGATTCGTGCCTATTTGAGGTTGATGCGGCGCGTCGCGGCGTCTATCGTCCGCGCGCATACGTCAACCACCCAAGGACCTTCACCATAGCCCGTCGCCCCCACAATGCCCCGCCCCAACGCGAAACCGGCCCCCGTATCAATGATCGCATCAGATCGCCCGAAATCAGGCTGATCGGGGCCGATGGCGAAAATGTCGGCGTGGTGACACCTGCCCGTGCCATGGCCATGGCCGAAGAGGCCGGTCTCGATCTGGTGGAAATCTCGCCGAACGCCGAACCGCCGGTCTGCAAGATCATGGATTTCGGGAAATACAAGTATGAGACCCAGAAGCGCGAGGCCGAGGCGCGCAAAAAGCAGCACATCATCGAGATCAAGGAAATCAAGTTCCGTCCGGGAACCGACACCCATGACTACGATGTGAAGATGCGCTCGGTGGTCAAGTTCCTGACCGAGGGCGACAAGGTCAAGGTGACGCTTCGATTCCGGGGCCGCGAGATGGCACACCAGGAATTGGGACTGGAACTGTTGAAACGTGTCGAGGAAGACGTCGCCGAACTTGGCAAGATCGAATCGTTTCCGCGGCTCGAGGGCCGCCAGATGGTGATGATGATCGGACCCAAATAGGCCTGCAGCGTTTCGGTGCAGCCACTGACTGACAGGCATCTGGGCCCCCGACGGGGCCCATTTTCATTGCCATCGCGTATCTTGGCCCCCTCTCGGGCCGTTTTTCATGGCCACCAAGCCGCCAGATGCAAAAGGCCCGGGTCGCTTGACGCGCCCGGGCCTTTTTTCTCGTTTCAGGTGATCAGCGCAAGGACGCGGTCTGCATCAGCGGGGTGATCAGCCGGACCCCGACCCGGCGGTTCACCCGCTCTTCGGTTGTCGTGTTGATCAGAAGTTCTCCCTCGCCGTAGCCCTGAACCACCATGTTTTCAGGCGGGATGTCGAAATACTCGGTCAGGGCAAGCGCCACCGATTCCGCACGACGGTCCGACAGCGACAGGTTCGACGCCGCCGACCCGACCGCATCGGTATGCCCTTCGATCAGGAACACTTCGGCGGGGTTCTCTTCGAGGAGTTCGCCCATCGTGCGGCCAAGGTCGGCAAGCTTGCGCGCCTCAGTTGCCCGGATGACCGATGATCCGCTGTCGAACGTGATCCGCTCTGCGTCGATGGTGGCCGCAAGCGCACGCACCTGGGCGATTTCGCGGATCTGGCGAAGCGAGAAAGTCCGACCGATGCGGGCTGCCTCATCCGCGGCGAGGGCCGCCTGCAGGTCCGCATTCTCGTCGCGCCACGAGATCCGGATCGGGTCAGGACGCGGGCGCGGCAGTTCGGTCAAGATGACCTGCTCCTCAACCACGAAGTCATCGATCAGGATATATTCGCGCCCCTGATCGTCATAGCTGGCCCGGCGCACGACACGACCGGTGGCGTCGCGGATGGTGACAACTTGCGTCCCGTCCTCGCGCTCAACGATGGTGCGGGTCGATCCGTCGCGATAGGTCTCGGTCTGTATGGTGGAGCCGGGACGGCGCAGCAGCGTGTCATCGTCCTTGTAGACGCGATAGACGCCGTCGGGGTTGCGGACCACCACGCGGTCGCCTGTATTGGCCACGACCTCACGTCCGTCATTCAGGACAGCACCGACCACCAGTGCACCCAGGGCGATCAGGCCAACCTTTTCCAGATCCGACAAGCGATCTTTCTTGCCGGATTTCAGGCGCACCGGCGCGGCTGCGAATTCCTGTACCGAGGATCGCGTGTCTTCCCGGGCGATGACAGTGTTTATCACGTCGATGGGTGCAACCTCCGGCGTCGCTTCGGGATCAAGCGTTGCCTCGGGGGCCGAGAACGCCTCGGCAGCAGCGACAACGGGGGCCGCAGGAGCCTCGGCATCAACCGATGTGGTGGTCAAAAGCTGCGTCAGTGCTTCGACCGCCGTCGGATCGGCAACCGGTTCGTCCACCGGCTCGACGGGCGCGGTTTCGGCGACCAGGGTCTCAAATGTCGCTGCCTCTTCGGCGGCCATTGCGGCGGCCTCGACAGCATCGCCTTGCGCCATGCGTGCCGCTTCTTCCGCTGCGGCGGTGGCTTCAGCATCGCCGGACGCTGCCGCCTCTTCTGCAAGGCGCGCGGCTTCTTCTGCGGCGGCCCTGGCAGCGATCGCGACTTCTTCGGCGGCAGCCTGCGCTGCTGCAGCTTCTTCAGCAGCGATGCGGGCGGCTTCTTCCTGTTCGGCGGTCAACGCGACGGCCTCAGCTTCGGCGGCGGCCTGTGCGGCCGCTGCATCGGCAGCGGCTTGCTCGGCTGCGGCCGCGTCTTCGGCGGCGGCGGCTTCAAGTGCTGCGGGGTCGGGCTCAACCACCTCTGCGGGTGCGGCGGCGGCAGCTTCCTCCGCTGCCTGCTGGGCGGCAGCGTCGGCTTCGGCCTGAGCGGCAGCTTCACCAGCGGCGGCGTCGTCTGCAGCTGCGGCCTCTGCGGCGGCGGCGGCCTCGGCTTCGGCCTGAACGGCAGCGTCAGCTTCGGCGGCAGCGGCGGCGTCAGCGTCGGCGGCAGCGGCCTCCTCTGCGGCCGCGGCTTCTGCGGCAGCGGCTTCCGCGGCAGCGGCTTCTGCGGCAGCGGCGGCATCGGCCTCGGCCTGAACCGCAGCATCGCCTTCGGCTGCAGCGGCAGCATCAGCTTCCGCCGCAGCAGCGGCGGCAGCCTCAGCGGCGGCATCAGCTTGCGCTGCGGCAGCGGCCTCGGCCTCGGCGGCGGCGGCTTCGTCAGCGGCCTTCTGCGCGGCCTCCGCTTCTGCGGCGGCGGCGGCGTCGGCATCCACCTGCGCGGCGGCCTCGGCAGCGGCAGCGTCATCAATCGCTTTCTGGGCGGCAGCCTCGGCCTCTGCCTGAGCGGCGGCCTCGGCAGCAGCGGCGGCCTCGGCGGCAGCGGCGGCTTCAGCCTCGGCCTGGGCAGGATCGACCTCTACGGCCGGCGCCGCCTCGGCTTCTTCCAGCGCCTTCATGATCGCGTCCAGATCACAGGGAGCCTCTGCCGTGGGGCTGCACAGAACAGTGCCGTCTTCGGCAGTGACTGTGCCGTCTTCGGCGATGACGATGCCGTCCTCGGTCAGCGTCTGCGCGAACAGCGGCCAGGGGTGAATCGTGGTCAGCGCCAGGGACAGCGCCGTTGTGGATGAAAGTAGTCTTTTCATGATCGTCCTTTCAGGGTCTTGCGACGACTCGGGTGACGATGCCCAACATCTGGGCAAACACGTCTTGGGGCAGAATGCGCAGGCTTGGCGGCGCTATGCGATATCAGCGCCGTGATATTCTTATTCTTCGGCTATAACGTGCCGCTTGTGCGCTTGGTTCCGTCGGCGTCGACCTCTGCGGCCAGCCAAGTGCGAAACGACATCAGCGGCCCACGCTCCGGACGGTCGCGCGGCCAGACCAGCGCATAGCTTGCTTCGGACCGCACCGGCCCGCCAAAGACCGGCACAAGCCGTCCTTCGTCCAATTCGCGCGCGATCAGGAACAGCGGCAGGATCGCCAGTCCCAGACCGTGAATGGCCCCTTGGGTCATGGTGGCAAACTGGTCGAACAGCATCGCGGGCGGGCGCTGGCCCGGAACCTGATGATGCGCGAGCCACCGCCCCCAGTCACCGGTCCGGCTGTCAAGTTGCAAAAGCGGATGGTCCAGCACCTGTCTTGCCGTCTCCAGGCCACGCGGCACCAGCGCGGGCGATGCCACAGCCAGCACATCCTCGTCCATGAGTTTCAGGGCGTGGGTCCCCGGCCAGTCCTGCCGGCCATAATGGATCGCCGCATCGAAGGTCTGGGTCGCGAAATCAAAGGGGCGCAGCTGGGTCGACAGGTTCAGCGTGACCTCGGGATGCGCGCGCACGAACGCAGGCAGGCGCGGCGCCAGCCAATGCATGCCAAAGGCCGGCAGGATCGCCAGGTTCAGACTGCCGCCGGTCGGGTTGGCACGCAGCGTCAAGGCACCTGAGGCCAACATGTTCAAAGCTTTGCGGACTTCCTGCACATAGTCTTTTGCCGCATGGGTCAGGAACAGGCGCTGGCGTTCCCGGCGCAGCAGGGTGACCCCCAATTGCCGTTCCAGCACCTGCATCTGACGGCTGACAGCCCCTTGCGTCAGTGCCAGTTCCGCCGCCGCAGCAGAGGCAGAGCCAAGCCGATCCACCGCCTCCAATGCCAGCAACGAGGACAATGACGGCAGATATCGACGCGGCAGCATATGAGTTTTCCTCATGATCATGCGACAGCGTTTCGATAGCGAACCCCGGCGTTTCGTGCAATGATGATCTATCCAACCGCGCGAGGCCCGTCATGAACCAGATGCCCCATATCAAATCCAAGGACGCCCCGGATCTTGGCCGGTTTGACTGGCAGGATCCGTTTCGCCTTGAAGACCAGCTGACCGAAGAGGAACGCATGCTGCGCGATGCGGCGCGGGTCTATGCGCAGGAAAAGCTGCAACCGCGCATCGTGGCCGCCTACCGGGACGAAACCACAGATCCCGATATCTTTCGCGAAATGGGCGAAATGGGTCTGTTGGGCGTCACGGTGCCCGAAGCCTATGGCGGGCTTGGCGCGTCCTATGTGGCCTACGGGCTGATCGCGCGTGAGGTGGAGCGGGTCGACAGCGGCTACCGGTCGATGATGTCGGTGCAGTCATCGCTGGTGATGTATCCGATCTATGCCTACGGCACCGAAGAACAGCGCCTGAAATACCTGCCGAAGCTTGCGACGGGGGAATGGATCGGCTGCTTTGGCCTGACCGAACCCGATGCCGGATCGGACCCCGCGGGCATGAAGACCACCGCCAAGAAGACCGCTGACGGCTACGTGCTGAACGGCTCCAAGATGTGGATCTCCAACGCACCGATCGCGGATGTGTTCGTGGTCTGGGCCAAGTCCGAGGCACATGGCGGCAAGATCAAGGGCTTTGTGCTCGACCGCGGCACCAAGGGTCTGACGGCGCCCAAGGTCGGGGGAAAGCTGTCCTTGCGCGCCTCGATCACGGGCGAAATCGTGATGCAGGATGTGCATGTCGGCGAGGATGCCTTGCTGCCGCATGTGGAGGGGCTGAAAGGCCCGTTCGGCTGCCTGAACCGTGCGCGCTACGGAATTTCCTGGGGCGTGATGGGGGCGGCGGAGTTCTGCATGACTGCGGCACGGCAATATGGGCTGGACCGCAAGCAGTTTGGCAAACCCCTGGCACAGACGCAGCTATACCAGCTGAAGCTTGCCAACATGATGACCGAGATTTCGCTGGGGCTGCAGGCGTCCCTGCGCGTCGGGCGCCTGCTGGACGAGGCGAATGCAGCACCGGAGATGATCTCCATCATCAAGCGCAACAACTGCGGCAAGGCGCTGGACGCCGCCCGCATGGCGCGCGACATGCATGGGGGCAACGGCATTTCCGAGGATTTCCAGGTGATGCGCCACATGGTGAACCTGGAAACGGTGAACACCTATGAAGGCACCCATGACGTCCACGCGCTGATCCTCGGCCGCGCCATCACGGGGCTTCAGGCGTTCTTTTGACGCTTGCCGCCCGGGTGTTCTGCCGCGCAATATGCCGCCAGCAGACAAGGGATGACGCATGCCGCCGGACAACAGGACCGCGCCCGGTCAGGGTGAAGGATGACCCGCGCGCTTGCGGTGCTGTGCGTGCGGAACGAGGGCGCCTTTCTGCTGGACTGGCTGGCGCATCACCGCACCGTGGGGTTCACCGATTTCCTCGTCTTTTCCAACGATTGCGACGACGGCACTGATCTGATGCTGGATCGCCTGCAGGAGATGGGAATGTTGACCCATATCCGCAACGACAGGCATGGTGACCGCGGCCCGCAATGGTCGGCGCTTCGGTTGGCCGACGGGCATCCCTTGCTGGCGGCGGCGGACTGGGTGCTGGTTCTGGACATCGACGAATACGTCAATGTCCATGTCGGCGCCCACCGGCTGGACGACCTGTGGGCCGCGTTGCCCGACGCGACGGCGATTCCGCTGACCTGGCGGATGTTCGGCAATGCGGGGGTCGTGGCCTATGACGATCGGCCCGTCACCCGCACCTTTACCCAAGCCGCACCCTCGGTCCTTTACTGGCCGTGGCGGGCGCAGATGTTCAAGACGCTTTTCCGCAACGATGGCAGCTATGCGCGACTGGGTGTCCATCGCCCGCGCAACCCCGATCCCGACCGGCTGGCAGAGCAACGCTGGTTCGACGGAACCGGCCGAAAATTGCCCGCCATGTTTCACCGCGACCGCGTGTTTTCGCCGCTTGGGCACGACAACCATCAGTTGGTGCAGTTGAACCACTATGCGCTGGGATCGATGGAGGGGTATCTTTTGAAATGTGATCGGGGCCGGGCCAACCGCGAGGGGACAGCCTTCGACATGGGCTACTGGGTCGACCGGAACTTTTGCGACGTCGAGGACGACACGGTTCTGGCGCTTGATGCGGCACCCGAACGCGCCAGCCTGGCAGGCGATTCCACCCTTTCATCGCTACATCAGGGCGCGGTCGAATGGCGGCACCGGCGGTTCCGCACCCTGATGCAGGACGACGCATGGCGCGCACTTTTTGGGCGATTGCTCATGACACCAGCAACGCGCGCGCTGTCTGAGGTTGAGGCGCGCAAGATCTGGCAACCACAAGGTGAATGAGCGGACGCAATCGGGGCCGAGTGAAACAATCGTTTACGAATGTTACCCATTCATGACGGGGGGAGCCCTTGCCTTCGCTGCTTTGCAAATGAGAAACTTGTCCCGAGGCGCGAAGCGCAACAGACAGCATAAAAAGTCAAATGACACCGGTGGATGACCAGACCGACACCCTCGCCGCAAAAGGCGCATTCAAAGCCTTGCCGGGCTGGCTGCAGGCTATGGAAACCAGCTCCGAGGAAGAGGGCTACCTGGAACCCTTGGGCGACAGGCATTGGGCCTACTTTCTGGATGACAGCCCCACGCTGCTGGTGACGTTCGAATCTGCCGCCGATATCCGCGCGCGCCCCGGGAACATGCCACGTGGGTATGACATCGCCGTCGCGCGCCACTGGTCGCATCTGTGCATCATTGCAGAAGGTCCGACCTGGTACCGCGACCGTCGCGTCTATGGGTATTTTGACCGCCTTGTGGACGACGCCTTTCTGGAAGATTTCGATACGGTCGTGTTTTATGGCGCAGGCGGCATGGCGGGATATGCGGCGGCGGCGTTCTCGGTGACAGCGCCCGGTGCGACCGTGGTGGCCGTGACGCCCCGCGCCACGATGGATGCCGACCTTGCCAGCTGGGACGACCGCAACCGCGAAACACGCCGGATGGTCTTTAGCGACCGCTATGGCTTTGCCCCCGACATGACCGAAGGCGCGGGCCGGGTCTTTGTCATTTATGATCCCCATCATGCGCCCGACGCGATGCACGCGACGCTTTTTGCACGCCCGCATGTGACGCGGCTGACCATGCGCCGGACCGGCGCTGCCACCGCCAACATCGCCGAGGCGACGGGGATGGCCGAGGCGCTGATTGACGCGGCGGTGGCGGGAAACCTGGACCGGCCTGCCTTTGACCGCATCTGGCGCGCGGCGCGTCGGGGTCATGCGCCGTACTTGCAGGCGCTGCGCGACGAGAATGCGGCGCAGGGTCGGGCTGTGCGCGCGGCCTGCCTGGATCGCTATGGCGTGCTGCGCCGCAAATCGGCAGGTGGCGCGCTGCTGGCTGCCACCCCGGCGAACACCGACATGCGGCCCAAAGGCTGACCCGCCGTCGCCGGTCCGGCCTTTCGCGCTGGAAATTGCTTTGATGTTGCGCTAGGCCCCGTTTCATGACCCCGCAAATCGATCTTGCCCGACCGGACGACTGGCATCTGCACCTGCGCGATGGCGCGATGCTGCGGGGCGTGCTGCCGGAATCCGCGCGCCATTTCGCCCGCGCGCTGATCATGCCCAATCTGGTGCCGCCAGTGACGACGATGGCGCTGGCTGCACAATATCGGGCGCGCATTCTTGAGGCTTTGCCCGAAGGCGTCGCCTTTGCCCCGATGATGACCCTTTATCTGACCGACACCACTGATCCCGACGATGTCGCGGCGGCCGCCGCCAGCGGACTGGTCACGGCGGTCAAGCTTTATCCCGCCGGCGCCACGACCAATTCCGCCTCGGGTGTGACCGACATTCACAAGGTGACGCCCGTCCTGGAACGCATGGCCGAGATCGGCCTGCCACTTTGCGTCCATGGCGAGGTGACCGATGCCGCCATCGACATCTTTGACCGCGAGGCGGTGTTCATCGACACGGTCCTTGACCCCTTGCGCCGCCGCATCCCCGGCCTGCGCGTGGTCATGGAACATGTCACGACCGAGGAAGGCGTGGCCTATGCAAGCGCGGGTGGACCCGATCTTGCCGCCACGATCACGACCCATCACCTGGTGATCAACCGCAACCACATCCTGGCAGGCGGCATCCGTCCCCACTATTACTGCCTGCCGGTCGCCAAGCGCGAAAAGCACCGGCTGGCCCTGCGCGCGGCGGCCACCGGCGGGCAGTCGTGCTTTTTCCTTGGCACGGATTCCGCGCCGCATGTGGACGCCTTGAAAGAACAGGCCTGCGGATGTGCCGGCTGCTTTACCGCGACCAACACGATGCCGATCCTGGCGCATGTGTTTGAAGAAATGGGCGCGCTTGACCGGCTGGAAGGGTTCACCTCGCGGCACGGGGCCGCATTCTACCACGTCGCGCCGAACACCGACCGCATCCGGCTGGTCAAGCGCGATACCGCCCTTGTTGTCCCCGACAAGATCCTGACCGAAGCCGGGCCCGTCACCATCTTTGACCCCGGCTATCCGGTCTATTGGCATGTCGAGGCCTGATTTGCCCGACCCGACAGGAACGCATCCATGATCCCGACCAGCTTTCCGCCCGCCGCCGAGATGGCCCGCCTGACCGCGCGCGCCCTGCTGGAAATCAAGGCCGTGCATTTCAACGCGGTGGAGCCCTTCATCCTTGCCTCCGGGCTGCCTTCGCCGACGTATATCGACTGCCGCAAGCTGATCAGTTATCCGCGCATCCGCTCCACCCTGATGGATTTCATGACCGTCGCCGTAATGCGCGATGCCGGGTTCGAGGCGTTCGACAACATTGCGGGCGGGGAAACGGCGGGCATTCCCTTTGCCGCGCTGGTGGCCGAACGCATGGGCCTGCCGATGACCTATGTGCGCAAAAAGCCGAAAGGCTATGGCCGCAATGCCCGGATCGAGGGCGTCATGACCGAAGGCCAGCGGGTCCTTTTGGTGGAGGACCTGACCACCGACGGCGGATCAAAGCTCAGCTTTGTCGATGCGATCCGCGAAACCGGGGCCACCTGCGGCCATACCGCGGTGATCTTCTATTACGGCATCTTCCCCGAGACGACGCAGCGGCTGGCCGATCACGGCGTCAGGCTGCACCACCTTTGCACCTGGTGGGATGTCCTGGCCGAGGCCCGCGCGCAAGGCGCGTTCGACGCCGCGACCCTGGCAGAGGTTGAATCTTTTCTGTCCGCCCCGCGCGCCTGGCAGGAACGTCGCAGACCGGCGTGAATTGGCCGACGCGGCCTGACGCTGCCTGTGGACAGGCTGGGGATATCCGCCGAGCCGAATCGAAATGGGTCGGATAGCTGGTATGCTCCGTGGCGGGTTGCGCAAATTGTGGTATCCTTCTTCGGCAGGGTTGGACGAAAGATGAGTCGCCCACAGGCTTTCGAACAGGCTTGTTCCACCTTGTCGAGCAGTACCCCGATAGGGCAGTGAGAGAGCGGGACGGCACGCACCGCGAAAAATCCGGGCGTCGGGATCAGGGGAAAAGAATGAACGAAGTTGCAACGTTGCGGCCCCTGAATCCTGCCCTGCATGTCGAACCCGACACCCTGCCCCACAACATCGAAGCCGAGCAGCAATTGCTGGGCGCGATCCTGACCAACAACGACGTGTATGACCGCATCGCGTCGAAGGTGAAGCCCGAGCATTTCTACGACCCCGTCCATCGTCGCATCTTTGAGATCGCCGCCGCGCGCATCCAGAAGAACCAGCTGGCCTCGCCGGTCACGCTGAAAGGGTATTTCGAGGACGATGCGGGTCTGCAGGAACTGGGCGGGCCGGCCTATCTGGTGCGTCTGGCAGGGGCCGCGATCTCGGCCTATGCGGCGGGTGACTACGCCCAGATGATCTATGATCTGGCGGTGCGTCGCGAACTCATCGCCCTTGGCCGCGACATCACGGCGCGTGCCGCCAAGGCCGATATCGCCTCGGAACCTCGCGACCAGATCATCGAGGCCGAGCAGCGCCTTTACACGCTGGGCGAACAGGGCGTCGCCGAACGGGGGTTCCAGTCCTTTCTCAAAGCCGCGGTCGAGGCCGTCAACATGGCCAATGCCGCCTATCAGCGCGGCGGCGGGTTGTCGGGCATCTCCTCGGGGCTAACGGATCTGGACCGCAGGCTTGGCGGTCTGCATGACAGCGACCTTCTGATTCTGGCGGGACGCCCGTCGATGGGCAAGACGTCGCTTGCGACCAACATCGCCTTCAACATCGCCAAGGCCCACAAGCGCGGGCGCAAGCCCGACGGGACCGAGGGCACCATCGAAGGCGGCGTGGTCGGGTTCTTCAGCCTTGAGATGTCGGCAGAACAACTGGCGGCCCGTATCCTGTCCGAAGCCTCGGAGGTGCCGTCCGAACAGATCCGGCGCGGCGACATGACCGAGACCGAGTTTCGCCGCTTTGTCGATGCCGCCAAGGCGCTGGAAAGCTGCCCGCTGTTCATCGACGACACGCCTGCGCTGCCGGTCAGTCAGGTCGCGGCCCGCGCGCGGCGGCTGAAACGGACCCACGGCCTCGACATCCTGTTCATCGACTACCTGCAGCTTTTGCGCGGCACCTCCAAGGAAAACCGCGTTCAGGAAGTCAGCGAGATCACCCAGGCCCTGAAGGCCATCGCCAAGGAGCTGAACATCCCCGTCGTCGCCCTGTCGCAGCTGAGCCGCCAGGTTGAGAACCGCGAGGACAAGCGCCCGCAGCTGTCGGACCTGCGCGAATCCGGATCGATCGAGCAGGACGCCGATGTGGTGATGTTCGTCTACCGCGAAGAGTACTACAAGGAACGCGAAAAACCCGGCGACCATGAGATGGAAAAGATGGCGGCCTGGGCTGCGATGATGGAACAGGTGCATGGCCGCGCCGAGGTCATCATCGGCAAGCAGCGCCACGGCCCGATCGGCACCGTGGAGTTGAGCTTCGAGGGGCGTTTTACCCGGTTCGGGAACCTTGCCCGCCAATGGCAGGGCGACGGCCGCGAGGCCCAGTACTGACAGGCGCAGGACTGACGGGCGGTGCCGGCCACCGCTTTTATGCTTGAAGCAACGGCCCTCGTCAGTCAGAACCGCCCCCATGGCAACCGCGACCCTGACCATCGACCTTGACGCTATCGCCGCCAATTGGCGCAGCCTTGACCGCTTGTCGGGTTCGGGCGTACAGACCGCTGCGGTGGTCAAGGCCGATGCCTACGGCCTGGGTCTTGCCCGCGTCGGTCGCGCGCTGGCGCAGGCAGGCGCGCGCCGGTTCTTTGTCGCCTATGCCGAAGAGGGCGCGGTGCTGCGCCAGACGCTGGGTCCCGGGCCACAGATAGCCGTTCTGTCGGGGCACATGCAGGGCGATACAGAGATGATCCACGATCTGGATCTGACGCCGATGCTGGCGTCGCTGGAACAGACGACGCGGCACCTGGAACTGTTGCCGGGCCATCCTTTCGGCGTGCAACTGGATACCGGCATGAACCGTCTGGGGATGGAAGCCGCGGAATGGGAAGCGGTCGCGCCGATTCTGATCGGTGCGGGGCCGCAATTGCTGATGAGCCATCTCGCCTGCGCGGATGAGCCGGAGCATCCGCAGAACACAAGCCAGCTTGCAGCCTTTCACGCCATGACCGATGACACCGGCCTGCCGCGCAGCCTGGCTGCAACCGGCGGCATCCTTCTGGGGCCGCAGTATCATTTCGACCTGACCCGTCCCGGCATCGGCCTTTATGGCGGGCGGCCCTATGAATTTTCGGCGCGTGTCGCTGGCCTGTCGCTGCCCATTATCCAGACCCGCGACGTCGCACCCGAAGAGACGGTCGGCTACGGCGCGTCGTGGGAGGCAGAGGTGCCTTCGGTCATTGCCACCGTCGCAGGCGGCTATGCCGACGGGCTGATCCGCGCGCTGATGAACGGGGCGGTCCTGTGGGACGGCGACGTGCCCTGCCCCATCGTGGGCCGCGTGTCGATGGACCTGATCACCGTCGACGTGACCCACCTGCCCGAGGTTCCCCGCAGCCTCGATATCCTCGGCCCGCACCAGACGGTCGATGATCTTGCCGATGCGGCCGGCACCATCGGGTATGAGATTCTGACCTCGCTCGGGCCGCGTTATCAGCGACGCTACCTGGACCCGGTGGCATGACGCCCGCTGTGCCGCTTGCCGCACTTGGCCGCGCAACCCTTGGCGCGGTCGCGGCGGTCGGGCGGGTGGCGATCTTTGCCGGACTGATCCTGGCGCGCATGGTACAGCCGCCCTTTTACGCCCGCGCCTTTGTGACCGCCCTGATGCAGATCGGCTGGTTCAGCCTGCCCGTCGTCGGTCTGACCGCCCTGTTCACCGGCGGCGCGCTGGCCCTGCAGATCTATTCCGGGGGGGCGCGGTTCAACGCCGAAAGCGTGGTGCCCAGCATCGTCGCCATTGGCATGGTGCGCGAGTTGGGGCCCGTCCTTGGGGGCCTGATGGTCGCGGCTCGCGTCGCCAGTTCGATCGCGGCCGAGATCGGCACGATGAAGGTGACCGAACAGATCGACGCATTGGTGACGCTGTCGACTGACCCGATCCGCTACCTTGCCGTCCCCCGCGTGCTGGCGGCAACCCTGGCCGTACCTGTGCTGGTGGCCGTCGGTGACACCATCGGGATCATGGGCGGCTGGCTGGTCGGGACGACCCGGCTCAACTTCAACTCCGCCACCTATATCCGCAATACCGTTGACTTTCTCGAGTTCTGGGATGTCGGCTCCGGCTTGGTGAAAGGTGCGGCTTTCGGCTTTTTCATCGCCCTGATGGGTTGCTATCACGGCATGAACTCTGCCCGGGGCGCGCAGGGCGTCGGGGCCGCGACCAAGGCCGCCGTGGTCTCGGCAAGCGTCCTTATCCTTGCAGCAAACTACCTGCTGACCGAGGTGTTTTTCACCTCATGATCACCCTCACCGGCGTCACGAAATCCTTTGGTGCAAAACGCGTGCTGCAAGGCGTCGATCTGACCGTCGACAGCGGCACCAGCATGGTGGTGATCGGCGGATCCGGCACGGGAAAATCGGTGCTAATCAAGTGCATCCTCGGGTTGGTGAAACCCGATGCGGGCACGATCACGCTGGACGGGCAGGACGTGACGCTTGCCGACCGGGACGCATTCCTCGCGCGCTTCGGGATGCTCTTTCAGGGTGGCGCGCTGTTTGACTCGCTGCGGGTCTGGGAAAACGTCGCGTTTCGGCTGATGCAGGGCGCGCTGAAGCAACCAGCGGACCGGGCGCGCGCCGTGGCGATCGAGAAACTGCGCCGCGTCGGCCTTGGCCCTGATGTCGCCGACCTTTTCCCCGCAGAGCTGTCGGGCGGCATGCAGAAACGCGTGGGCCTCGCCCGCGCCATCGCCGCCGAGCCGGAGGTGATCTTTTTCGACGAGCCGACCACCGGCCTTGACCCGATCATGGCGGGCGTCATCAACGCCCTGATCCGCGAGATCGTGGGCGAGATGGGCGCCACCGCGATCACCATCACCCATGACATGACAAGCGTGCGCGCCATCGCCGACCGGGTTGCGATGCTGCATGACGGGGTGATCCGGTGGGTGGGGCCGGTCGGAGAACTGGATGCAACGTCAGACCCTTATGTGCAACAGTTCGTGCATGGTCGGGCGGACGGTCCGATCAATCCAGTGAGGTAGCATGCTTCGTTATCTCAATCTCGCGCTCCTCGTCCTGTTTCCCGTCGCGTGGTTCGCCCCCCTGCTGCGCGCGGCACTTCTGCCAATCTTCGGGATGGATGAAATCTCGGTCATCACCGGCTTGCAGTCCTTGTGGGGCACCGACGTCGCCCTTGCCCTGCTGGTCACGTTCCTCGCGATCTTTGCGCCCTATGCGAAAACCATCGGCCTTGCGCTGATCCACTTCAACTTGCTGAAACCCTCCACCCTGCCGACCTTGCAGCTCCTCGGCAAGCTCGCCATGGCTGACATCTTCCTGATCGCCATCTACATCGTGCTGGTCAAAGGCATCGGCCTTGCCACGATTGAAACGGCCTGGGGTCTGTATCTTTTCAGCGCCTGCGTGCTGACCAGCCTGTGGATCGGCCATGCCACGTCGCGCGCCTGATTGCGCGCTGTCCCAATCCCGGGCATGACAGAGCGATGAGCAAATCCGCCCTCAGTTTCACTTGCACCGTCTGTGGTGCCGCTTACGCCAAATGGACGGGCAAATGCGACGCCTGTGGCAGCTGGAACTCCATCATCGAGGAGGCCCCGCTATCGGCAGGCCCCAAGGCGCTGAAGGGCAAGGGCCGCA
>JANPKV010000131.1:0-9885 GCA_031426185.1 Rhodobacterales bacterium
TGACGGTAAAGATCGTCAGCACGAACATCAGGACCATCAGCAGCACCGTCACGGCATCGACGAAACCGGGCCAGATCATTGAATTGTCGCGGCGTCGACTTAGCGCCATGACCTATCCCCTTCCAACCGAGCCGCGGTTCAACTGACGGATCGCCGCCGTCAGGGCCGTCAGATCGGCGCGCAGATCGGCGATGCTTTCCTGCCGACCGGCAGAGACCTCTTCAAGGATGCGCAACAGTTGCACGTCGATGGAGCGCAGCCGCATCCGGCTTTCGGCGTCAGGCCCGCCCTCGGCAGACGTCATCGCCTCGATCAGGCGTTCCTGGGCACTTGCGATCCGGCGCAGGGCCTCGGCCTGCCCTGTCTCTGCCTCCAGTTTGCGCGCAAGCCCCTCGATCGCCGTCGCAACCTGCATCATGCGCCCGTCCAAGGCAGTACGGTTTTCCTCGGCTTCGGCCAGGATGGACTGCAGCGTGTCCATCTGCGTCACCATCTGCTCCAGCCCGACCATCAAGACGGCGGTTTCGCCCCCTTCGCCGTCTCCCGTCGAGAAACCGACACGGGTAATGGACGACAGCCATTCCTCCAGCTCGCGGGCAAACCGGTTCTGGCCATGGCCCGCAAAAAGCTCCAGCAAGCCCACGACCAGTGACCCGGCAAGCCCCAGAAGCGAGGATGAAAACGCCGTGCCCATCCCGCCAAGCTGCGATTCCAGACCCGTCATCAGCTTGCCGAACACCTCCATCCCGCTTTCGCCTTCTTCCGGGGCGAGGGTGCGGATGGTGTCGACGACTGCAGGAACCGTGGTGGCAAGGCCGTAAAATGTGCCCAGAAGACCCAGGAAGATCAGAAGGTTGATCAGATACCGCGTGATATCACGGGATTCCTCGATGCGGCTTTCCACCGAATCCTGGATGGACCGCGACGACGACGTGGAGATCTGCATCCGTTTGCCGCGCGACCGCAGCAAAGCCGCCAGCGGCGCCAGCAACCGTGGCGGGACCACCATGTCATGCCCCGGCACCTGCCGCGCGAAATCCTCGATCCAGTTGACCGACTGGATCAGGATCAGCACCTGCCAGAAACAGGTCACCACACCCAGCAGGAACACCCCTGCGATCAGCCCGTTCAACAACGGGTTGGTCAGCAGGATCTCGATGACTTCGCGCGAAATCACCCACGCGCCGGCCGCAAAGATCACAGTGACCACCAACATGGTCACGATCTGCCTCACGGGCTGGCTGAAGGTGATCTGAGCTTCACCTATCGAACGGTCAATCACGGAACACGCCCACCCGATTGTTCATCTTGGCACGACAATAGCAGCCCCACCCCACCTGCCAAGGGATAGCCTTACCGCGCGCATGTTGACAGCCATATGATCGACCGAAGGCGGAAAACTCGTCCGCCGTGGGTGTTCACCCCTCCGCGACGTCGATATGTCGCTGCTGGTCCTTGGCCGCCCCGCTGGTGTAAAAGGAGGGTGTGCGAACGCTTGGGAAGGGTCGGTCATGCGCTGGTTGATGGTTCTGGTGACCGGACTTGTCATACTTTGGTCAGGCTATTGGGTCGTGGGGTCGCGCACCTTGCTTGCCGGAGTGCAGGACTGGGTTGCAAATGCCCCCTCACAGAACATCAACGTCAAGACGGGCGACATCACGCTTGCGGGTTATCCCAACCGGTTCGACCTGACAGTCGCCTCACCCGAATATTCGGATCCCGTCAGCGGCTGGTCATGGTCGGCACCCTTTGTTCAGGTGCTGGCACTCTCCTACAAGCCATGGCAGGTCATCGTCGCCCTGCCAAACGACCAAAGCCTGACGCGCCGGGGCGAACGCATCGACATTGCCTCGGACGTCTTGCGCGCCAGCATAAAGGTGTTTCCCGAGACAAGCCTTGGACTGGACAACATCATTCTCGAAGGCGACGAGGTGGCGCTGACATCCGATCTTGGCTGGACCGGATCCGCCAGGCGCGCGGTCGCGGCCTTGCGCAAGGTCGCGGGACTGCCAAGGTCTTACCAGTTCGGACTTCAGGTGGACGCCTTGCAGCCCGATGCAGACTTTGCCCGGGATCTTGCCGCAAGTTCGGATCTGCCGGCGGCGGTGGACAGCGTCACGGCAGAGGTGATCACCACACTGACCGCCCCGCTGGACCGAAATGCCCAAGTCGCACGGCCCCAGGTGGAAAACATCGAGGTCAAGAACATGCTGGTCGTCTGGGGGCCGCTCAAGCTGCACGCCGAGGGCGACATTGCCCCCGATGATCAGGGACTGGCTGCCGGCCGCATCGAGTTCCGCGTGACGAACTGGCGGCATCTCGTGCCCGTGCTGGTGGCCAGCGGCGCGGTCAAGCCGGAACTGTCGGAAACGGCGGGCAACATGCTTGCGGCCTTGGCCCAGCAAAGCCCCGACCCCGAGGTGCTGTCGCTGCCTTTGACGCTGGCCGATGGCTGGATGACGTTGGGCCCGTTTCCCCTGGGACCGGCACCGCAGTTGCGCCAGGTGCCGGGTCTCTAGCGATCAGCGGCAATAGGTGCCGCCGCTGCGATGGCGGGCGGTGTCGAAATGCATGTGGTCTTCGTGATAGCCGTCTGATCCGGGACCCAGCGTGGTCTTGAAAATTCCGCAGGCGGCCTTGTAGACCCGACGCATCGCCTTGCCCCAGTCGTCCGCGACCGTCAGCACGCGCCCATCTGCCAGCACGATCGCCGAGATATCGATGGCCCTGCCCTTGCCGTGTTCGCTGATCTTGGCACCCTTCTGGTTGTTGCGGCCGCGACAGATGTAATGCGCAGCCACGCGCAATTCGACCACCTTGCTTTTCGAGAATGCGGGCTGAAGCCCCTTTCGCACCCAGGTATCCAGCGCCTTGGCTGTGCCGCAGTCCATGATCGCGGCCTCGCTCAAGCGGACACCGTCGACAGATGTGACGCGCACGGGCTCATCGACGCCACAGCCCTTGATCCGCGCCTGGATCGGGGCCAGGACCTCTCCCTTGATCGACGCGTCGCCACAAACCGACCCCTTTTTCGACCGGGTCATGGATTTGGACGGGGGCACGATCACGGCAGCCTCAATGATCTTTTCGCGCTCGTCCGCCCGCGACGCCAATCCGCGCGGCCTTGGAAGGGGCCGGATCATGTTGCGTGCGGCCCGTGCAACGGGCTGGGATACGACGGCCACCGCATTCGGGCGCTGCATTGGACGAACTGCGACCGCGTGGGGGGCCGGTGCCATGACCGCCGCGCCCGACGTGGCAAGGCTGGCGGTGGGCCTTGCCACGGGTATCGGCGATTTGTCCAGAGCCTGCGCGACAAGCGCAGAAGGCGAGAGGCACAAGGCAAGTGCGAATATCACATTGCGCATCGCGATCACCCCGCTGGTTTGACAGTGCCAGTCGTGACCGCCGTGCGCCCAAAGTCCGGTGCCGCGGTGTCCTGCCCCGCCTCGATGATCCCACGGCGGATTTCGCGCGTGCGGGTAAAATAGCTGTGCAGATGTTCGCCGTCACCCATGCGGATCGCCCGCTGCAACACGAACAGCTCTTCGGTAAAGCGTCCAAGGATATCCAAGGTGGCCTCCCTGTTGGTCAGAAACACATCGCGCCACATCACCGGATCACTGGCCGCAATGCGGGTAAAGTCGCGAAACCCGCTGGCCGAATACTTGATCACCTCGGAGTTCGAGACGCGCCGCAGGTGGTCGGCCACCCCCACCATCGTATAGGCGATCAGGTGGGGCGTATGGGACACCACCGCCAGCACCAGATCATGATGGGCTGCATCCATCTCGTCAACCTGCGACCCCATTCCTTCCCAAAACGCGCGCAACCTTGCCACCGCCTCGGGGGGTGACAGGTCCGTCGGCGTCAAAAGGCACCATCGGTTTTGAAACAGCGTCGCAAAGCCGGACCTCGGGCCCGAATGCTCGGTCCCGGCCAGCGGGTGGCCCGGAACAAACGCCACGCCTTCGGGGATATGGGGCGAGATCGCCGCGATCACCGCCTGCTTGACGGACCCGACATCGGTCACCGTCGCGCCCGGTTTCAGGTAGGGTCCGATCTCGGCGGCAAGTTCTGCCATCGCCCCGACGGGCACGGCCAATACGACAAGATCGGCATCCGCGACAGCCTTGGCTGCCGTCTCCGTCACCCGGTCGCACAGTCCGATTTCCAGCGCGATGCGCCGCGTCTCGGCGGATTTGGCATAACCAATGATTTCGCCCGCCAGACCGTACTGGCGCATGGCATGCGCCATCGAGGACGCGATCAGCCCCAGGCCGATCAGCGCGACGCGGTCATAGATGACGGTCATTTCGCCCCCTTGAACTGGGCAACGGCATGGGCGACCCGCCGGCACGAGGATTCGTCCCCGATGGTGATGCGCAGACAATGGGGCAGCTTGTAGCCCGCCACCGAACGCACGATCAGGCCCTTGGATTGCAGGAACGCATCGCAGGCCTGCGCCTCGTCGGGACTGGAAAAGCGCGCGAGGATGAAGTTCGCCATCGAGGTGTCCGATGGCACGCCCAGTTCGGCCAGTGCGCTGGCAAGCCAGGTCCGCTGGCGCGCGTTCTCGCTGCGGCAACGGTTGACCCAGTCGCGGTCCTGCACCGCGGCCTCGGCCACGTCCTGCTGCGTGGTGGACAGGTTGAAGGGTCCGCGGATGCGGTTCAGCACGTCGATGACATGTTTGGGCCCGTATCCCCAGCCGATCCGCAGACCTCCAAGCCCGTAGATCTTGGAAAACGTGCGCGTCATCACGACATTCTCGCGCGCCTCGATGATCCCTAGGCCCGCGTCATACCCTTCAACATATTCCGCATAAGCGCCGTCCAGCACCAGCAGGGCCTGCGGCGGCATCTTTGCAGCCAGATGCTCCACCTCGGCGGCAGAGATCATGGTGCCGGTCGGGTTGGCGGGATTGGCGATGAAGACAAGCTTGGTGCGGCGGTTGCAGGCAGACAGGACCGCGTCGACATCGACGGTGCGTTCCCGCTCGGCCACCTCGACCGCCGTGGCGCCGACCGACTTGGTGTAGATCGGGTACATCAGAAAACTGTGCTCGGTATAAACCACTTCGTCCTTTGGACCGGCATAGGCCTGGCACAACGACATCAGCACCTCGCCCGACCCGGCCCCGCAGATCACCCGATCCGCGTCCAGGCCATGCACGTCGGCGATCGCCGCGCGCAGGGCCGCATGATCGGTCGAAGGATATCGGTTGAGCGAATGGGCCGAACGCAGGAACACGTCGCGGGCGCGGTCCGACACGCCGAACGGGTTTTCGTTCGAACTCAGCTTGACCGCGTTTGCGATGCCGGCCACATGCCCTTTGCCGCCCTGATAAAGCGCAATGTCCAGAATACCTGGCTGTGGCTGGATCGCGTCGTTCATTGGCAGGCTCCCCGGTCTGGGGCTGCTTCTAGCGGCGAGGTGGCAGCAATGCCAGTGTCAAGTTGCCTCTCCCCGGGCTGCGGCCAGTCCGTTGCGCGCGCATTTTCGACCGTTGCGCGCAGGCGCGGGGGGCGGACTAGTACTTGGCCGACTTGGCCGTCACCCAGTCCATGACCGCCAACAAGACGCCAGAAATGACAAAGGTCAGATGCACGATCACAAGCCATTTCAGGGTTTCGCTTGAAACCGGCGCGGCCGCGTCCTCTTTGCCCAGCGTCATGAACACCTTCAGCAGATGGATCCCCGAAATCGCGACGATGGAGGCGATCAGCTTCATCTTCAGACCGGAAAAGTCGACCTTTCCCATCCATTCGGGCCGATCCGTCGTGTTTTCGATGTCGAACTTGGACACGAAGTTCTCATATCCCGAGAACAGGACGATCAGAACAAGATTGGCCACCAGCGACAGGTCGATCAGCGTCAGCGCGGCAAGGATCGCCTGATCCGCCTTCATCGTCATGCTGATGCCGATGTAATAAAAAAGCTCTTTTACAAAGACGATGGTCAGCATCGCGAGGCTGACAACCAGCCCCAGATAGATCGGCGCCATCAACCAGCGCGAGGCAAAAAGACCTCTTTCAAACCGGGTTTCGACGGATTGTTTGTCTGGCATGATGCGCGCGGGCCTGTCTTGGACAATGTTGTTCGGGAAATACCTCAGCTTTTTGCGACATGCATCCCGAAATTCGCGCGCGCAGGCTTGGGCAGGCAAAAAGAAAAGGGGGACAAAATCTTGTCCCCCTTATCGCATTAGGTGTCGTCTGGTGTTCAGGCGGTCGCCCGCTTGCGGCCGACAACCACCATCGCCGCCAGCGCGGACAGGATCAGCCACGCAGCGCCGGGCAGCGGAATGGGCGAAGGCGTCGGATCGCCGCCACCGTTGCCGCCGCCGCCACCGCTTCCGGTGCCGCCAACCACTCTGAAGCGCGCCGTCAGGTTCGCCGTGTTGGGCGCCCGTTCAGTGGTCCAGAATTCGGTAAAAGCCTCGCCTCCAACCCGGAAGCCCGTGATTTCCAGGATATAGGTGATCCCGTCGATCACGAACTGGTTGGCACTGTCCGCATTGTTCAGGATGCGCACGCGGTCAGCACAGCCGTTGACATTGACGCCGGTACCGGATGCGCCGCCATTTGCGCAGGTTCCGCCGCCTTCCTTGTTATCCGTTTCCCAGTGATCAAAGTTGAACGCCGCAGTGATCGCCTGCGACACTCCGCCGATCACAACTGCCACCGTCAGGCCAAGGCTGGCCCCGGTGATGGAGGTTCCCCGGTTGATCGTCCGGTTGAAGTGGGTGAACGTCCCCAGTTCAAAGTCGATCCCGTCGGTAAACTGTCCGCTTGCCGAGCCGGTGAAATTGTAGCCGCTTTGCTCGCCGGTGCCGCCGATCCCGTTGAACGGCTTGCCCCAGCGGACAGTGCTGGTTCCAAGGCCGTTCAGGTCGGTGCGACCGTTGTTCGGCTTGAGCCCGGTCCACAGACCCGTGACGCCGGTGAGGTCAAGCGTCGCTGCCTGCGCGGGGGCAAGACCACCCACCGCCATCAGCGCCGCCAGTACCAGCGATTTAATTCCTGTCATCATACCACTTACCATCTCCGTTTCTTGCAATCCACGTTCCGTGCGTATTGCGACCTACATGCTGCTCGGTGTTTTCGGCGGGAACTTCCGCCGTGACACGCGCCTGATCCGATGTTCACACGCCATCTGCGTACACGCGCGAACACCAGGACCGTTACACAGCACAAACTCGCTCAGCGAGAAAAAAGTTCACAATATGTCAGAACGAGGTGAAATGTGGCAAAATCAAAGCAATTGCGTTTCACTCGTTCACAATATTGCCACTATAGGGTGCACGAAAGCGTCCACTGCAACCTAAAGACGAGTGGCAGTTTCACGAGAATTGGTGCCTCCGGCCCTGCGAATCACATCAGATCGCGTATATCGGTCAAATGCCCCGTGATCGCTGCAGCCGCTGCCATGGCAGGGCTCATCAGATGCGTGCGCCCGCCACGGCCTTGCCGGCCTTCGAAATTGCGGTTTGACGTCGCCGCGCAGCGCTCTCCGGGCGACAGTTGGTCGGGGTTCATCGCAAGGCACATCGAACACCCGGCAAGCCGCCATTCAAAGCCCGCATCGATGAAGATCTGCGCCAGACCCTCCTCCTCCGCCTGCGCCCGCACAAGGCCCGATCCGGGAACGACCATCGCGCGGATGCCGTCCTTCTTCTTCTTGCCCTTCAGGATCGCCGCAGCCGCCCGCAGATCCTCGATCCGACCGTTGGTGCAGGACCCGATAAAGACGGTGTCAATAGCGATCTCGGCCAGCTTTTGGCCCGGCTTCAGCCCCATATAGTCAAGCGACCGCTGCACGGCTTCGATCTTGCCCCCGGTGAAGTCGGACGGGCTGGGAACCAGACCGGTGATGGGCAACACATCTTCGGGGCTGGTGCCCCAGGTGACCACGGGGGCAATCTCTTCGCCCTTGATCGTCACCACCTTGTCGAAATGTGCCCCCTCGTCGGTAAAGAGGGTCTTCCAGTAGGCCAAAGCCGCCTCCCATTTCGCCCCTTTCGGCGCGTGCGGGCGTCCCATGCAATAGGCAAAGGTCTTTTCGTCCGGCGCGATGAGGCCTGCGCGCGCGCCGCCTTCGATCGCCATGTTGCAGACCGTCATCCGGCCTTCCATCGACAACTCGCGGATCGCCTGGCCGCAATATTCGATGACATAGCCGGTCCCGCCAGCCGTGCCCGTCTCACCGATGACCGAAAGCGTGATGTCCTTGGCGGTGACGCCCGGCATCAGGCTGCCGGTGATTTCCACCTTCATATTCTTGGCCTTGCGCTGGATCAGCGTCTGGGTGGCCAGCACATGCTCCACCTCGGACGTGCCGATGCCATGGGCGAGCGAGCCAAAGGCCCCATGCGTGGCGGTGTGGCTGTCGCCGCAAACCACCGTCATGCCGGGCAGGGTCCAGCCCTGTTCGGGGCCGACGATATGGACGATCCCCTGACGGACATCAGAGACCGGGTAGTAGTTGATCCCGAACTCCTTGGCATTCTGGTCCAGAGCCTGAACCTGCACGCGGCTGTCTTCGGTCATCGTTGCCGCATTGGCGCGGTCCAGCGTGGTCGGCACGTTGTGGTCCGGCACGGCGATCGTCTTTTCCGGCGCGCGGACCGTGCGGCCCGTCATGCGCAGCCCCTCGAATGCCTGAGGCGAGGTCACTTCGTGCACAAGGTGGCGGTCGATATACAAAAGGCAGGTGCCGTCATCGGCCTGATGGACGACGTGATCGTCCCAGATCTTGTCATAAAGCGTGCGCGGAGCGGTCATGGCTCATCTTTCGGATTGGCAAAGGGGGAAGGACGCAAAGGAAACGGGCGCAGCTTCAGGCCAGTCGCGCCAGCGCAGACCGGAAGATTGCGGTAAACCGCCATGGCAGGCGATCATGGTCGGCAATGTCGAAAAAGCGCATCATGAAAGGGGAAATACGCGTTCAAACCTGGCAAAGCAAGGCCGCCGCAACACATCGTTTGCAGGTCCCACAATTGCGAGAGGCTGTCATGCGGTGGATACTTGCGCTGATATCGGTCCTCGGCGCGTCACAAGCGGCGGAGGCAGAGATGTACAAGGGCAATGAAACACCTGACTACGTCGTCGAATCTTCCGAAGGGGCGGTCGAGATTCGCAGCTATGCCCCCCATATCGCCGCCGAAGTGACGGTGTCTGGCGACCGCGACGCCGCGATCAACGCCGGGTTCCGCGTGTTGGCCGGTTACATCTTTGGTGGCAACGAGGCACGCGCCAAGGTTGCGATGACGACTCCGGTGACCCAGGCCCCGTCCGAAAAGATCGCCATGACGACGCCGGTCACGCAGACCGGGTCGGATCAGGAATGGACGGTGCAATTCATGATGCCGAAAGTCTACACATTGGACACCTTGCCGAAACCGAACGACGCGCGCATCCGGCTTGTCACGACAGCCCCCAAGCGGACCGTCGTCCTGCAGTTTTCCGGCGTCGCAACAACCGCCGCGATTGCCACGCGCTCCGACGAATTGCGGTCATGGGCAAAGGCCCGGGGCCTGGCGATATCCGGGCAACCGCAGTTCATGTTTTACGACGCGCCATTCACGCTGCCGTGGAACCGCCGCAACGAGATTGCGTTCAGTCTGGACTGAAGACCTTGCAGATACGGCCAGTTCCGAAACCCGTCGCTGCGGTGAACTTGCAAAAGGGACCCGTGCCCCGCCGCGATGCGCCGCGATCCAGTCTTGCAAAGCCGGGGACTGAACGTTAGACCCCGCGCCTTCGCCCGGCCGGTTGAGATTGCATCTTTGGGGTGCTAGCCTCGGGTCAGGTACGCGGCGCGAAGCCCCCTGTTCGCGCGTTCCATGGAGGACGATGTCCTGTCTCATTCTGACCCTGCGAC
>JANPKV010000132.1:0-3160 GCA_031426185.1 Rhodobacterales bacterium
TCCGAAAACGCATCCGTGCGCCCGGCCGGAACCTCGGGCGGGTCGAACTGCGGAGGCGTGGTTTCGGACCCTGTCATGTCGCGCGCCCGGCCATGGTCAAAGGCCCAGCCGGTAAAAGGCGTTGGCGTTGTCGCGGTAGATCGCGCGGGTCTCGGCCTCGGACAGTCCAAGGTCGGCGAAGGCACGGTCCAAGACATCGACCCACTGGGTCATGGTCGTGGCCGCCAGCAGGATCGGGTAGTCGCCCGCAAAGATCGTTCGGCCGGGGCCAAAAGCGTCAAGCGTGGCCGCGATGAACGGGCGCAGGTCCTGTTCGGTCCAGGTCTTGTGGTCAGCCTCGATTGGCAAATCCGACAACTTGATCCACACATTCTTGCGCTTGGCCAGAAAGGCCACATCGTCGCGATACTGATCAATCGCGCGCTCGGCAATGCCGGGCTTGCCGCAGTGATCGAGGATCAGCGGCACCTCGGGCACGCGCAGCACGAAGTCGCGCACGATGTCCATCTGGGTGTGGTTCACGTTGATCTCGAAATGCCAGCCGAACCGCGACAGCAGGTTCACCCCGTCGATGAAATCGTCCGACAGCGTCAGCTGGCGCGGGTTCGCATCGAACTCGACGATCCGGCGGATGCCTTTCACTGTCGGGTGTTGTTCCTGCATCTGGCGCAGCAGCGGTTCGACCGCAGCCCCCCATTCCATCGGCGCCATCGGCACGATGCCCTTGATGCGGGGATCACGCGCCGCTTCGCGCTCGACGAAGCGGATCTCGTCAAGGTATTGCCCGCCTCCGTCCCAGAAATCGGCATAGCATTCCAGAAACACCATCGCCTCGATCTGCAGATCGCCACAATCGCGCTGGTAATCCTCGACGTGATAGGGGTGGCCATAGAGCGGATGCCCCTCGAAGGCCGAGTATTTCAGCTGGGTCTGGTCCCAGACGTGCAGATGCGTGTCGATGATGGGGAAAGCGGGCATGATGGTGTTACCGCGTGAGTTTGAAGTTTGCGTCCGGGGTTTTCAGGGTCAGCCCGAAGCCCGGGACATCATCGGCAAGGTTGATGTGGCCATCCTCTGCCACCGGCTCGCCGTCGAAGATGTACCAAAACAGCTCGTTGCCGACCTCGACCGGAACCTTGGGGAAGTATTCGGCGATCGGACCCGCAAAGCTGGACATGGTGATGTGATAGTTGTGCATCTGTCCGGCATGGGGAATGACGGTCACGTCATGCGCCTCGCACAGGTCGGCGATCTTCTTGGCGGCGGTGATGCCCCCCACGCGGTTCACGTCGAACTGCGCGATGTCGAAGGATTTCATCTCAAGCGCCTGTCGAAAGCCGTGCAGGGTGTATTCATGTTCCCCGCCCGAGATGGCCACATGGCCGAGTGCCCGCAATTCGGCATAGCCTGCCAGGTCATCTGCGATCACCGGTTCTTCGACCCAGCGCAGGTTCAACGGTTCCAGCAGGCGCAGCATGCGGCGGGCGTATTCCATCGACCAGCCCATGTAGCAGTCGGCCATGATGTCGACATTCGGCCCCACAGCCTCACGCGTGGTGCGGACCAGGTTCAGGTTGTGCTCCATGCCGGCATAGCCGTCTTTCGGGCCCCAGCCAAAGCGCAGCTTGACCGCCGGGAAGCCCTGCTCGGCATAGGCCTTGGCCTCGGTATAAAGCGTGTCGAGCGGCTGCGAATACAGGCGGCTGGCATAGACCGGGATCTTTGATTTCGTCCGACCGCCCAGCAAGCGAAAGACCGGCTGGTTGAGAATCTTGCCCTTGGCATCCCAGATCGCAAGATCGACTGCCGAAATCGCGGTCATGCCGATGCCCTTGCGCCCGAAGGGCAGGGTCCGGCGATACATCGACTGCCACAGGTATTCGCTGTCCATCGGGTCCGCCCCGATCAGCAGGGGCTTGAGATAGGTGTCGATGGTGGTCTTGGTCGCGTGCGGCGCAAGGGCTGCATTGCCGATGCCGACAGTGCCATCATCCAGTACCAGTTCGACCACCAGCCACCCCAGAAAGCGGAACCCTGCGATTGATCCGGTGACATCCGCGACGATGTCGCTGGCGGTGGTGCAGAAATGCGGCGGCATTGGCGCCACGGGGCCGACCCATTCCCAAATCGTGGTACGCACATCGACAATCTTTGGCATCGGTTTCTCCGGGTTCAGGCGGGTAAAGGTCCAAGCGTCGCGGCCAGCCGTGTGGCCCAGGCGATGCCTTGTGCGGTCGGGGTGTCGGCGGGAATGCGGCGCGCACTGGGGGCAATGCCCAGGCGCAGGGCCGCGATGTGCTTGCCATAAGTCAGCAACGGGCCGAGGCCTTGCATGACGAAGGCGATGGTCGGCAGGATCTCGGCATAGACCTTTTCCGCCCGCGCCTCGTCGCCCGCGCGCATTGCCCGTTCGACGGCGACCTGGCGATCGACCGTCTCGATCCCGGGAATCATGCCGACGACGCCGGCGCGGTAATTGTCGGTCAATTCCAGCCCCGCACGCCCGTTCATCACGGTCATGCGGCTGCCAAGCGCCTGGATAACCTGGCCGATCACGGTGGCCGCGGCCTCGCCCTTGACGATTCTGACATTGGGCTGAAGCGCGTTCAGCGCCAAGAGTTCGTTCGGTGTCAGCCCGAGGCCAAGGAATTCGGGCGCATTCTGGATGGCACAAGGCAGGCTTGTGGCGGCGGCCACAGCGGCAAAAAGCGATATCAGATCGGCCCCCGATGCGGGCGGTCGCGGCGGCTGCAGGATCAGCCAATCGGCGCCCGCGGTTTCGGCGTGCCGCGCCGAGGCGATCATGTCGGGCACATTTCCGTCCGTGATGGTCACGGCCACGGGCAATCGCCCTGCCACATCCGCAACCACCCATTCGACGATCAGGCGGCGCTCGAAAAGTCCCAATTTGTGGGCTTCGGTCGCAAGCCCGAGGCAAGCCACACCAGAGGCCCCACACGCGACCGCTGCCGCGATCTGTCGCGTGAAAGCCGCGCGCCGGACCTCGCCTCCCTCATCAAAGAAGGCATACAGCATCGGGTATGTCCCGTTGATGTCCATGCGCGTGGTCCACCTTGTCCGACCGCGGCCAGCAGGTCCGCTCCCCCGGGTTTGTAGGTCAGGAATGACGCGCCAATAAAAACTTGTCAAACGAATTGTT
>JANPKV010000133.1:0-6719 GCA_031426185.1 Rhodobacterales bacterium
CCACCGTCTACGCCCGCTTTGGCGAATGGCCCGCGCTGGCGTTGTATCTTTGCGCCGCGCTGGCGGTCTTTGCGCGACGCAGCGGGCGGTTGCTTGACGTTCCCAAAGCGCGGCCTTAGTCAGGCCCACACCTCCCACAACGGCTTCCTGGCGTGGCGGGGATCATTCAACGGAGCACGTCCCCAATGACCCGCGACAGCTATGTGTTCACCTCGGAATCCGTGTCCGAAGGGCATCCTGACAAACTGTGTGACCGCATTTCGGATGCTGTTCTCGATTACATGCTGGGGATCGAGCCCAATGCCCGGGTCGCATGCGAAACCTTTGCCACGTCTGGGCTGGTGGTGATCGGTGGCGAGGTTGGGCTCAGCAATCAGGAACGGCTCAAGGACGTGATGGGCAGGATCGGCCAGATCGCCCGCGATTGCATCCGCGATATCGGGTATGAACAGGAAAAGTTCCACTGGAACACCTGCCACGTGATGAACTTCCTGCACGAACAGTCGGCCCACATTGCCCAGGGCGTGGACCGCGACGGCGCGGGCGATCAGGGCATCATGTTCGGTTATGCCGTGAACGAAACCCCGGAACTGATGCCGGCCCCGATTCAATACGCCCACGCGATCCTGCGCAAGCTGGCCGAGGTGCGCAAGGCAGGTCTGGAGCCCACCCTGCGCCCGGACGCCAAATCGCAGCTGTCGGTCCGCTACGAAGCCGGCAAGCCGGTCGAGGTGACATCGATCGTGCTGTCCACCCAGCATGCCGACATCAACCAGACCAGCGACGACATCCGCGCCATCGTGGAGCCCTATATCCGCGAGGTGCTGCCCGCAGGATGGATCACCGACGCGACCAAGTGGCATGTCAATCCCACCGGGTCGTTCGTGATCGGCGGACCGGACGGCGATGCGGGCCTGACGGGGCGCAAGATCATCGTGGACACCTATGGCGGTGCTGCTCCGCATGGCGGCGGCGCATTTTCCGGCAAGGATCCCACCAAGGTCGACCGCTCGGCGGCCTATGCGGCACGTTATCTGGCCAAGAACATCGTGGCGGCAGGGTTGGCCACGCGCTGCACGCTGCAGGTCAGCTATGCGATCGGTGTCGCGCAGCCTCAGTCGGTTTATGTCGACACCCACGGCACCGGCCGTGTGCCCGATGAGGTGATCGAGGCGGCAATCGGCAAGGTGATGGACCTCACCCCGCGCGGCATTCGCACCCATCTGGGCCTGAACCGCCCGATCTATGCCCGCACCAGCGCCTATGGCCATTTCGGCCGCGCGCCCGACGCGGATGGCGGATTCAGTTGGGAGCGGGTCGATCTGGTGGAGGCGTTGAAAAAGGCGGTGTGACGCCCAACGCTCGACGATGCGGCGGCCCGCTGGCAGAGACGATCTGCAAGGTCCACAATCATCCCGCAGGCTTGACCAAGGCCTGCGCCTCCTCTAGGCGCCTGTCCCATGACAGATCCAGCCCCAGAACGCCGCAATTTCTATGGCCGGATCCGGGGCAAGACCTTGCGGGCAAGCCAAAAGACCTACCTTGCCGAGGGCCTGGAACCGCTGTCGGTCAAGGGGGTCACGCGCGATGACAATCCCGCGCGGACGACGTTGGACCTGGCCGCGATCACCGGCGGGCGGCCGCTCTGGCTGGAGGTCGGCTTTGGCGGCGGTGAGCATCTGGTACACATGGCGGCCCGCAATCGCGACCGGTTCCTGATCGGGGCCGAGCCTTTCGTGAACGGCATCGCGATGCTGCTGGGCAAGGTGCGGGATGCCGACCTTGATAACCTTGCGATCCATCCCGGTGATGTGCGTGATCTGTTCGAGGTGCTCCCGGCTGCGTCGGTGGAAAAGGTGTTCCTCAACTATCCCGACCCCTGGCCCAAGGCGCGGCACCACCGGCGCCGGTTCGTGACGGCCGAGTATCTGGGCGCGCTCGCGCGTGTGGTGCAGCCCGGGGCAGAATTCCGCATCGCTACCGACATACCCGACTATGTGCGGCAGGCGCTGGAAGAGGTCCCGAAGGCGGGCTTCGATCTGGTCGATCACGGCGCAACGCCGTGGCAGGACTGGCTTTCCACCCGCTATGAACAAAAGGCCCTGCGCGAAGGGCGAGGCCCGCATTACCTGACCTACCGGCGGAGATAGCCCGAAAATCTTCGGAGATTGCTGACAATGTCACGTGACGGAAATCGGGGCGGTGGACCCCTTTCGGGCCTTGCGCTATCACGCTCGCGAAATGTGAGGAGAACCTGATGTCAGGCCATGGCAAAGCAGACCCGATGACCGCCGCCAAGTCCGGGCCTCTGCGCGGAACGGCCTCGGTGCCGGGGGACAAGTCGATCAGCCACCGCGCGCTGATCTTTGGTGCGATGGCGGTCGGTGAGACGACGATCACCGGACTGCTTGAAGGGCAGGACGTGCTGGATACGGCCAAGGCGATGCAGGCCTTTGGCGCGACGGTAACCCAGCACGGGCCGGGCGACTGGTCGGTGCATGGCGTCGGCGTTGGTGGGTTTTGCGAGCCGCAGGACGTCATCGACTGCGGCAATTCCGGCACCGGCGTGCGGTTGATCATGGGCTGCATGGCAACGACCCCGATGACCGCGACCTTTACCGGGGACGCCTCGCTGCGCAAACGTCCGATGGGACGCGTGACGGACCCACTAAGCCTTTTCGGTACACAGGCCTATGGCCGCACCGGTGGCCGACTGCCGATGACCGTGGTGGGGGCCGCCAACCCGGTGCCGGTCCGCTATGTTTTGCCCGTCGCCTCGGCACAGGTGAAATCGGCGGTACTGCTGGCGGGACTGAACGCGCCTGGTCAGACAGTGGTGATCGAAAAGGAACCCACTCGGGACCATTCGGAGCGGATGCTGCTGGGCTTTGGTGCCACGCTGTCGGTCGAGAAAACCCCCGAAGGCAACGTGATCACCTTGATCGGCCAGCCCGAACTGCGGCCCCAGACCGTCGCCGTGCCGCGTGATCCCTCGTCGGCGGCGTTTCCCGTCTGTGCCGCGCTGATCGTCGAAGGGTCCGACATCCTTGTCCCCGGGGTCAGCCAGAACCTGACGCGGAACGGCCTTTACCTGACGCTGGTCGACATGGGGGCCGAAATCGAATTCCAGAACCCCCGCACCGAGGGTGGCGAACCTGTTGCAGACCTGCGCGTGCGGTTCAGCGGCGCCATGAAGGGGATCGAGGTTCCCCCCGAACGGGCGCCGAGCATGATCGACGAATACCCGATCCTGTCGGTCGTGGCGTCCTTTGCGACCGGCAAGACAGTCATGGGCGGTATCAAGGAACTGCGCGTCAAGGAAAGCGACCGCATCGACGCGATGGCCCGCGGGCTGGAGGCTTGCGGCGTGCGGGTCGAGGAAGATGCAGATACACTGATCGTCCACGGCATGGGCCCGGGTGGCGTGCCGGGTGGCGCGACCTGTGCCACGCATCTGGACCACCGGATCGCGATGAGCTTTCTTGTCTGCGGGATGGCAGCGAAGAAATCGGTCTCGGTTGATGACGCGTCGCCGATTGCCACGTCCTTCCCGATCTTCGAGGGGTTGATGACGGGCTTGGGGGCGACCTTGCACCGCAACGGCCCCAAGGCTTAGGTCCCATGGCAAGCCGCCGTGTCGATCTGGATCTCTGGCCCCGCGCCGATCAGTTCCGGCTTTTTCGCGGCTATGAAAAGCCGCATTACGCGGTGACCTCGCGGGTCGACGTGACGCCTATTCTGACGCGCCGCGCCGAGACGGGGATGTCGTCCTATCGCGCCTGCCTGTTCGCGATCGGCGCTGGCATTCATGCCGTGCCCGAACTGTGCATGCGGTTTCGCGGCGATGAGGTGACGCACTATGACCGGATCGACCTGTCGGTGACGGTGCCGCTGGACGACGGCAGTTTTCGCTATGCCTATGTGCCGTTTGACCCTGACTTTGCGGTCTTCGACGGCAATGCGGCGGCCAACATCGCCGAGGTGGCAGCGGCGAGCGCGTTGAACGCCAATACCGGGCAGCGCGACGATCTGGCATATCTGTCCTGTGTGCCCTGGCTCGATTATACCTCGATCAACAACGCCCTGCCGCATGCTCGGGACTGCATTCCGCGCGTGTCCTGGGGCAAGTTCGTCGCAGGCCCGGACGGCCGATGGTCGGTGGCGATGACCATCGAGGTGCATCACGCGCTGGTCGACGGACGGCAGGTGGGCGACTATTTCGCAGCCGTTCAGGCGGCGGTGGACGGGTTGGCATGATCTTTACCGTAGCCATCGACGGGCCTGCAGCGGCGGGCAAGGGGACCATAGCACGCGCCTTGAAGGCGCGGTTCGGCTTTGCCCATCTTGATACCGGACTTTTGTACCGGGCGGTCGGGGCCAAGGGGGGTGACCCCATCGCAGCCGCGCGTCTGCTGAACGTGGCCGACTTGGACCGCGACGATCTGCGCACGCAGGAGGCGGGGCAGGCGGCCAGCCGGGTTGCGGCAATCCCCGAGGTGCGCGCGGCGCTGGTCGATTTTCAGCAAAGGTTCGCAAGGTCTTTGGGGGGGGCCGTGCTGGACGGCCGCGATATCGGCACCGTCATCTGCCCTGAAGCGGAGGTAAAGCTTTACGTCACTGCCAGCGCCGAGGTGCGTGCGCATCGCCGCTGGCTCGAGGTCGGGGGGGATGAGGCGCAGGTGCTGGCCGAGGTGATGGAACGCGATGCGCGCGATCGGGGCAGGGCTGTCGCGCCCCTGATGGCTGCGGCGGATGCGGTGGTTCTGGACACCAGCGTGATGGGCATTGACGAGGCCGTCGCGCGGGCGGTGGCGTCGGTCGAGGCGGCGCTGGCCGGGAAATCAGCCTGATGGCGGCCCCTGCAGCCAAAGTCATCTTCCACATCCCCGACCGCTATCACGCGCTCTTGGCGCGACCCGACAAGCCGATGATCTTTCACGCCATCCGCGATTTGATCGCGGCGCGGGGCGGCGCTGTGGTTCTGGCCCCGCGCGATCCGGTTCGTGACGTCTCGGGGCGACCGGTAGAGGACGGCCATCTGCACATCGTCAACAACGGCGCGGCGGTGGGCGCTGGCTATCTCAACACGGCGACGGCGTATCTTGCGGACTACTGGCACCTTGATCCACAGGGCGTGCAGGGCAACAGCAGCATTGGCGAAAAAGGCTTTGACCCCACAAGGGTCGACCTGGAGGCAGCGGCAGCCTATCTTGGCGCGTTGCATGCGCGGTTCGTGATCCCAAGGCAGTCACGCTATCGTCAAAAGACGCGGCGCGCCGATCTTCCCCCCGGCGGGATCGCGGTCTTTCTGCAAGGCCCGGCACCTTACGCGCGCGGACAAGCCCACATGCGCGCCGAGGCGATGCTGCGCGCCGTTTGCGCGGGTGCCGACCGCCGGTCGGTATGGGTCAAGCCGCATCCGCTGAAACCTGACGAAGGCGCGGCGCTGATCGCGCAACTGCAGGCGCAGGGGCTGCCACTGGTTCAGATCGATGCCAACGTGCACGACCTGCTTGCGGCCGCCTGCGCCACGGTGTCGGTCAATTCAGCCGCCTCCATCGAGGGCCTGCTGCACGGCACGCCGGCGATCCTTTTCGGCAGATCCGATTTTCACGCCGTGGCAGAGACCGTCACGCGCGCCGAGGATTTTCAGCCGGCGCTCCAACGCGCGCTTGCCCGGCCGCGCGACTATACCGCGTTTCTGTACTGGTACTTCCATGACCAGTGCCTCTGGCTGGGCGATCCTGGACTGACGGATCGCATCCTGGCGATCTTCGCAGATGCGGGGTTTTCGCCCGCGCGCCTTGGCCTTCGCGACTAGCCGCCGGCCGCATCTTTCTTGCCAGCCCACGCCAAAGCGTCTATAGGCCCGCCAATCCTTGTGTCGGCGCATGGGTCACCCGGTTTTCCGGGGCGGGACGCGGTGTTCGACAAGGTCAACCCAAAGACCGGCGGAGCCAACCGCATGGCCAGTGAAAAGACGTGAAAAGGAAACTGATCTATATGTCCGCTAAAGCAACCATGGAAGACTTCGAAGCCCTGTTGAAGGAAAGCTTCGAAATCGACACCCCCGAAGAGGGCACTGTCGTCAAAGGCCGCGTGATCGCCATCGAGGCGGGTCAGGCCATCATCGATGTCGGCTACAAGATGGAAGGCCGCATCGACCTGAAAGAATTCACCAACCCCGGCGAACAAGCGCCCGACATCAAGGTCGGCGATGAAGTCGAGGTCTACCTTGACCGCGTGGAAAACGCCCGCGGCGAGGCCCAGATTTCCCGTGAAAAGGCGCGTCGCGAAGAAGCCTGGGATCGTCTGGAAAAAGCCTACGCTTCGGAAACCCGTGTCGACGGCGCGATCTTCGGACGCGTCAAGGGTGGCTTTACCGTGGATCTTGGCGGCGCTGTTGCCTTCCTTCCCGGTTCGCAGGTCGATGTGCGCCCCGTGCGCGATGCGGGCCCGCTGATGGGCATGAAGCAGCCGTTCCAGATCCTCAAGATGGACCGTCGCCGTGGCAACATCGTTGTCTCGCGCCGTGCGATCCTGGAAGAGTCGCGTGCCGAACAGCGCGCCGAGGTTATCGGCAACCTGACCGAAGGTCAGACGGTCGACGGCGTGGTCAAGAACATCACCGAATACGGTGCGTTCGTTGATCTGGGCGGCGTTGACGGCCTCTTGCATGTCACCGACATGGCCTGGCGCCGCGTCAACCACCCGTCGGA
>JANPKV010000134.1:0-2764 GCA_031426185.1 Rhodobacterales bacterium
CTGTTCATCTGTTCGGGAAATTCCGCCCGTTCGATCTTTGCAGAGGCGCTGTTGCGCGACTTGGGCAAGGGCCAGTTCCACGCCTTTTCTGCGGGCACCCGCCCCGGCAGCGCGCTGAACCCCTTTGCGCTGGAGGTTCTGCAGCGTAACGGCCACGCCACCTCGGACATGCGTGCCAAGCACATCGCGGAGTTCCAGAACCCGGATGCCCCGCAGATGGATTTCGTCTTCACAGTTTGCGACGCGGCAGCGTCCGAAGACTGCCCGCCGTGGCCCGGCCAGCCCATCACCGGCCATTGGGGGTTGCCTGACCCGGTAAAGGCCAGCGGCACCGATGCCCAGAAAGGTTTGGTCTTCGCGCAGACCTATGCCGCTCTGCGCCGCCGGATCGCGGCCTTCGTCGACCTGCCGTTCGAGCAGTTGAACCGCCTCGCCCTGCAGACCCGTGTTGACGACATCGGCACTGACGCACCCAACGCACAGAAGGCCTGACCGCATGCCCCGTATCGCGCTCAACGGTCTTGGCCGCATCGGAAAGCTTGTCCTGCGCGACCTGATCGACACGGGCGCGGGCGGTGACATGGTCTTGATCAACGATCCGATGGGGGATGCCGAACAGCACGCGCTGCTGATGGAGTTTGACTCGGTCCACGGGCGCTGGAGAACGCCGGTCAGCCATAGCGCCAACGCGCTGGTGCTGGCTGGCCAAACCATCCGCCTGACGCAGGAAAAGACCATCGACACCTTGCCGCTGGCAGAACTGGGCGTCGATCTGGTGATCGATTGCACAGGTGTGTTCAAGACCGCGGCCAAGGTCGCTCCCTATTACTCGGCAGGCGTGAAGAAGGTCGTGGTCAGTGCCCCCGTCAAGGATGGCGGCGCTCTGAACCTCGTCTACGGGGTGAACCACGGGCTTTACGACGGCACGCAGACCCTCGTCACCGCGGCCTCCTGCACGACGAACTGCCTCGCCCCGGTGGTCAAGGTCATCCATGAAAGCCTTGGCATCCGACACGGCTCGATCACCACGATCCATGACGTGACCAACACCCAGACCATCGTGGACCGCCCCGCCAAGGACATGCGTCGCGCGCGGTCGGCGCTGATGAACCTGATCCCCACCACGACCGGATCGGCCACGGCCATCACCCTGATCTATCCCGAGCTCAAGGGCCGCCTGAACGGCCATGCCGTGCGCGTGCCGCTTCTGAACGCCTCGCTTACCGACTGCGTGTTCGAGGTCGAGCGGGCGACGACCGTGGAGGAGGTCAACGCACTCTTTGCCGCCGCAGCGGCAGGCCCACTCAAAGGCATCCTGGGCTACGAAACACGCCCCCTCGTGTCCTCCGACTTTACCAACGACCCCCGCTCGTCGATCATCGATGCCCTCTCCACGATGGTGATCAACGGCACGCAGGTGAAGATCTACGCCTGGTATGACAACGAATGGGGATACTCCTGCCGCCTTGCCGACATTGTCCGCATGGTCGCAGGGTCGCTGTGACAATGCGCGCCGGAACGGCCAGCCCGCCGCCCGACCCGGTTCGCGCCTATGCCGCCGTCACAGCCGCCTATTGGGCCTTCATGCTATCGGATGGGGCGCTGCGGATGCTCGTGCTGTTGCATTTCAACGCCCTGGGGTTCACCCCTACTCAGCTTGCATGGCTGTTCCTGCTCTACGAACTGGCGGGAGTTGTGACCAATCTCGGGGCGGGATGGCTGGCCGCCCGCGTCGGCCTTGCAGCCACGCTCTATGCAGGGCTGGCGTTGCAGATCGCGGCTTTGGTCGCCTTGGCACAGCTTGACCCGGCATGGTCGATCGCAGCCTCGGTCGCCTTCGTGATGGCCGTGCAAGCCGTGTCGGGCGTCGCAAAGGACCTGGCCAAGATGTCCTCCAAATCCGCGGTCAAACTTCTGGCCCCGTCGACGGATGGCGGCCTGTTCCGTTGGGTCGCCGCCCTGACGGGATCGAAGAACGCGGTCAAAGGCATCGGCTTCTTCCTTGGCGCTGCGCTCTTGGCCGTTGCGGGCTTCGAGACGGCAGTCTGGGCCATGGCCGGGGTGCTCGCTGTCGTCCTGACAGCCGTGGTGCTGTTCCTGCCCGCAGGCTTGCCTGGCCGGATGAAGGCAGACGAGGCATGGGGTGGCTGGCGTTCAAAGGATGCCCGGGTGAACCGTTTGTCTCTCGCTCGCCTGTTCCTCTTTGGCGCACGAGATGTGTGGTTCGTTGTCGGCGTCCCGATCTATTTTCAGTCTGTCCTGTCCGATGGCACAGCCGAGGGAAGACGCGAGGCGTTCTTCCTTGTTGGCGGATTCATGGCGCTGTGGATCATCGCCTATGGCGCGGTCCAAGGCTTCGCACCGCGTCTGCTCGGGTCCAAGGGGCAGTCCGAAGAAAAGGCCACCCGCGCGGCAGTGGCATGGGCAGCGGCACTGGTGCCCGTTCCGGTGATGCTTGCCGGTGCGGTGTTTCTTGCCGGCGAACCGACCCCGTGGCTGACCGCAGTCTTGATCATTGGCCTCCTCGCCTTCGGCTTCATCTTCGCCGTCAATTCGTCGCTCCATTCCTACCTGATCCTCGCCTTCGGATCGGCAGAGCGGATCACGCGGGACGTGGGGTTCTATTACATGTCCAACGCGGTCGGACGCCTGTTCGGCACGCTCTTGTCAGGCATCAGCTACCAGTTCGGCGGCCTGTCCTTGTGCCTTGCCACGGCCGGAGCGATGGCCTTCGTCAGTTGGCTCGCCGCCCGCCGCCTTCTCA
>JANPKV010000135.1:0-16950 GCA_031426185.1 Rhodobacterales bacterium
ACCGTGGCGCGCAGACTGCCCGCCGCGTCCTTGGAGATCATCTCGGCCACGTCCTTGTCGGAGACGCCTTCGACGACGATGCCTTGCCGTTCGATTTCGGCCAGAAACGCGGCCACCAGCACCTTGGAATAGCCGATGGTCGTGACCTTCGACATCTCGTCACGATTGCGGTTGCCCTTGGGATCCAGCGTTTCAGCCGTCAATGTCATGGGAAAGCTGAGCTTGGCCTGAAAGAACGAGGACACGCCGTCGCCGACGATGGTCCACAGCATGATCGCCAGCATCGACAGGCTCAGTGCAATCGCGCCGATGCCATAGGCCTTGAAGCGCGCCTCGGCCGCATTGCGGCGCCGCATCAGTTTGGTCTGTTCCAGAAGCGAGGATTTGGGCCGGCCGGGGACAGCCATGCCGGATGCGGTCGTGTCGCTCATTCATATTGCTCCCGGTACCTGCGGACCACCCAGAGGGCGACCACATTCAGTCCCAGTGTGATGACAAAAAGGCTCATCCCGAGCGCAAACGCCACCAGCGTCTCGGGGCTGGCAAAGTCGGTGTCGCCGGTCAGCTGGCCCACGATCTTGACCGTGATGGTGGTCATCGCCTCAAAGGGGTTGAGGCTCAGCTTGGCCGCGGCGCCCGCCCCCATCACGACGATCATCGTCTCGCCGATGGCGCGGCTGGCGGCCATCAGGATCGCGCCGACGATCCCCGGCAGGGCGGCGGGCAGAACGACCTGCCGGATGGTTTCCGATTTGGTCGCTCCGATGCCAAGCGAGCCATCCCGCATCGACTGCGGCACCGCGTTGATGATGTCGTCCGACAGCGACGAGATGAAGGGGATGTTCATGATGCCGATCACGATCCCCGCCGTCATCACCGACGCCCCGCTGTCGCCCAGTCCCAGAGGCTGCGCAAAGTAGTCGCGCAAAAGCGGCCCCACCGTCACAAGCGCGAACAGCCCGAACACGACGGACGGAATGCCGGCGATGATCTCGATCATCGGCTTGATCCAGGATCGCACCCGCTTGTCGGCATATTCGGCCAGGTAGATTGCCGCGAAAAGACCGACCGGGACCGACACCAGCATCGACACGAGACTGATATAAAGCGTGCCCCACAACAGCGGCGCTATGCCAAGATCGGACCCCCCGCGAAAGTTGGGCGACCATGTCAGGCTGAAAAAGAAGTCTTTCGCCGGATACATCTGGAAGAAATTGATCGTCTCGTTCAGCAGCGAGTAGACGATGCCCACCGTGGTCAGAATGGCGATGGACGATGCCGCGATCAGCAGACCCTGGACGACCAGCTCCACCCGGTTGCGGGCCCGGAAATCCTTGTGCGTGGCCATCACCGCATAGGCAAACCCGCCGATCGCCAGAACCAGCGCCAAAACGGTTCGGCCCATGGCGCCCCAACCGGCAAGGACGCGGTATTCCTGCGCTGCCACCAGCACTTCGCGCGTCACGTCCGATCCAAGGGCAACGCCGACCGTGGCCAGCTTTTCGCGGACATTGGAATCACTGCGGATCACGGCGGCCTCTTCCTCGCTCATGGCGCCTTCGGCCACGGCGACATCCAGCCCTCCCGCGACGCGGCGCACGTCCGCCATCACCAGATCCATCGAGCCACCTTCGGCCATCATGTCCGCAGGCAGGATCGACGCGATCCGGCGCTCCACAAGCAACGGCTGCACGATCAGCCACAAGACCAGCCCCAGAAAGGCAGGCAGCATCACCATGATCGCACCATGCCAACCGTAATAGATAGGCAAGGAATGCAACGCGCGCGGGTTGCCGTGAACCGAGGCCATCACGCGCTGGCGGCATAGGGCAAATGCCGCACCCGCAAGCACAAGGATCACGACGAGCAGAAAAAGAACCGACATCGGCTATCCCGTCCGCAAGAAGGAAAGAAGGGGGGGCGGCACGGGTGTCATGCCGCCCCGGTAGCTGCTTATTCCAAGGGACCCATCGGCGTCTCGGCGGCGACAGCGGCCTGCGTCGCGGCCAGTTCCGGATCGGACACCAGGCCATATTCGGCCAGCGGACCGTCAGGACCGGCCATGTCATCCGACACGAAGAACTCGACGAACTCTTTCAGGCCCGGGATCACGCCGATATGCGCTTTCTTGACATAAAAGTAGAGCGGACGTGACACCGGATACTCGCCGCTGGAGATCGTCTCGGTCGAAGGAACGATGCCGTCCATCGTGGCGACGCGCAGCTTGTCGGTGTTGTTTTCGTAAAATGACAGGCCGAACACGCCCACGGCGGACTGGTCGGCATCAAGACGCGCCAGCGTCTCGGTGTAGTCGCCGTCGATGTCGACCGATTTGCCGTCGGTGCGCAGCTCGTTGCAGGCCTTGGTGGCGTTCGCGCCCTTTTCCTTGTCGTCAGCGCCTTCGGCGACGGCCAGGAACAGGTCATAAGCGCCGGTCGCCTTGCAGCCTTCGGCGATCACTTTGGTGTCGAAGACTTCGCGCGTGCCGTGCTTGGTACCGGGGATGAAGGCCAGGATCGGCTGGGCCGGCAAGGCCGCGTCGACATCCGACCACATTGCAGCCGTGTTGTCGGCGATCGCGCCGTCCTTGGCCACCTGTGCCGCCAGCGCGCCGTAGACGGCAGCCGGGGTCATCGCGAATTCGGGGCCATCGACCGCCGATGCAAACACGATGCCGTCATAGCCGATCCGCACTTCCATGATCTCGGCGACGCCATTGGCGACACAGAGGTCGATGTCCGACTGGGAAATACGCGACGAGGAATTGGCGATGTCGACCGTGTTTTCACCGACGCCTTCACACAGCTTCTTGCGGCCCGCACCCGAGCCGCCGCCCTCGACAATCGGCGAGGGGAAGTCAAAGTTTTCGCCGAACGCTTCGGCAACGATGGTCGCATATGGCAGCACCGTCGACGACCCGGTGACCTGCACCTGATCGCGGGCCTGCACCATCGTCCCTGCGGCCATAACGGCCAGCGCAGAGACGGCGAATTTCACAGCTTTCATGGAACTCTCCTATCCGAAAGGGGCCAACTGACGGTCGGCCACGACGGTGGCTTAGGGATGCCGGATGACACATAGGTATATTATTTGTAACAGGACGATGACATGGACCTGTCGCAGGGCCAATTCTTCCAGGGGTCGCAGCGACCCCACAGCGGGCGTCGGTCGGGCCGCAGGATGGCCTTGCAAGGCGCCCGCAGATACCCGCGCGCGCATCCCTTTGGATTGACTTGAAGAACCCTAGGACGCGGCGACGGCTGCCACGAAACGCGCGACCTCGTCCTTCGTGTTATAGGCATGCACCGATGCCCGGACCATTTCCGGCAATGCCCGCGCGGCAAAGTCCAAAGGTGCCCAATGCGGGCGCGACACCGACGTGTTGATGCCCTGTGCCCCTAGTCGCGCCGACAGGTCCGCCGACGCGATCCCCGCCTTGGAAAACGTCACGATGCCCCCCTTGCGCAGGCCCTGGTCATGCACCGTCACGCCAGCCAACCGGTTGAGATCACGGCGCAATTCTTCCGTCAGTCCGACCAGCCGCGCCTCGATCGCAGCCATGCCGAGCGTCAGTGCATAGTCCACCGCTGCCGCAAGCCCGGCCTTGCCCGCAAAATTCTGCTCAAAAGCCTCGAATCGCCGTGAACCGGGCTGCCAGCGAATCGCATCGCCATCGACCGCGGCCGCATGCCCGTCGACAAAGGGCGGATCCAGCAGATCCAATGCCCCGGACCGGACATACAAGACCCCTGTCCCGCGTGGCCCGCGCAGGAACTTGCGCCCTGTCCCGCTGAGAAAATCGCACCCGATCTCCGCCACGTCCACCACGACCTGCCCCAGGCTTTGGCAGGCATCCAGCAGGTAAGGCACCCCAGCCGCCCGCGCGACGCGTCCCACTTCGGCGGCGGGCTGCACGATGCCGCCCTGGGTGGGGATATGTGACAACGAGATCAACTTTGTCCGCACCCCGATCATTGCCGCCAACGCGACCGTGTCGATCTGACCATGCGCATCGGACGGGCATTGCCTGACCATGATCCCGCGCCGCTGCACCATTTGCATCAGCGACAGCGTGTTCGACGCATAGTCCGACACATGGACGATGACTTCATCCTCCGGCTGCCAGCGCAGACCGTAAAAGACCATGTCCCAGGCCCGCGTCGCGCTTTCCTGATAGGCGATCTCATCGCGCTCTGCCCCGATCAACGCAGCAAAGGCAGTATAGAATCGGTCCAGTGCCGGCTGGTGCAGCGCCTCCGCCTCATAGCCGCCCATGCGGCGTTCAGCCTCCAGATACCCGGTCATTGCCAGATATACCGGGTCCGGCATCAGCGACGAACCCGCATTGTTGAAATGCACAATGTCCAGACAGGCAGGCGTATCGGCACGCAGGCGCGCCACGGTTTCGGGTGTCATCGGCGCACTCCTTGCAACCGCCAAAGGATTCCAGGCCGCATCCCGGCGTCAACCCCGTCAGTTGGCGAAAACCACCACCTCGGGCAGTTCGGTCAGGCTGAGCGTCAGCGCACGGAACGCGGCAAGCGACAGAAGCGCGCCGCCCTCGCCCGGCAAAAGGTCCACCGCAACCGAGGCCCCTTCAGCGGTCACGACACGACCCTTGCGTGGTTCGGTGACCAAGGTGGACCGCAGGAAAAAGCCCTGCTCCGTGACCGGCGCCAACCCGACGACAACGCGGCCGATCTCGCGCTCACCGCTGGCGGGCGGGGCTGCCGTCGCCGCAAGGCGTTCCGCCTCGGAGGTCTGGTCTAGGGCCTCGGCGCTTTGGGCGGCGGCGGTGCCGGGCAGGGTACCGGTTGCAACGGGTGGTGCGATTGCAGAGTTCTCGGTGCCGGACACGCCCGGCGCAGGGTTGCTGTCGGGCACGCCCTGAAAACGGTCCATTATTCCGCAGCCCGACAGGACGACGGCGGCGATACTCAGTGCGGCACAAGATTTCATCATGCTCCCAGCCTAAAAGCCCGCGCGCTGCCTTGCAATCACGGAGTTCTTCCTTGTGCCGCGACTGGCGGTTTCCTACCTTGGACACATGACCGAGATGCCAACTCCCCCGCTGATCGACCCCTTTGCCCGCGCGATTTCCTATCTGCGGGTGTCGGTCACCGACCGCTGCGACTTCCGCTGCGTCTATTGCATGTCCGAGCATATGACATTTCTGCCCAAGGCCGACCTTCTGACGCTGGAGGAACTGGACCGGCTGTGTTCGTCATTCATCCGCATGGGGGTGCGAAAACTGCGCATCACCGGCGGTGAGCCCCTTGTCCGCAAGGGGATCATGACCTTTTTCCGCGCCATGTCGCGGCATCTGGACACCGGCGCGCTGGACGAGCTGACGCTGACCACGAACGGATCGCAGTTGGCGAAACACGCGGCCGAACTGGTCGATTGCGGGGTGCGGCGGGTCAATGTGTCGCTTGATACCCTGGATGCGGCAAAGTTTGCGCAGATCACGCGTTGGGGAAGACTGGAGCAGGTGCTTGAGGGCATCCGGGCCGCCACAACTGCGGGTCTGGCGGTCAAGATCAACACGGTTGCCCTGAAAGGCGTCAACGAGGACGAGCTATTTCCGCTGGTCGACTGGTGCGCGGATCAGGGCCATGATCTGACCTTCATCGAAGTCATGCCGATGGGCGACATGGGCGAGGCGGACCGGCTGGACCAGTTCTGGTCGCTTCGGGACCTGCGCGCCCGTCTGGGCGAACGGCACCCCCTGACCGACCTGCCCGACCGCACCGGCGGCCCCGCGCGCTATGTGCGGCTGGCCGATACGGGCCAGAAGATCGGCTTCATCACACCGCTCAGCCACAACTTCTGCGAAAGCTGCAACCGGGTGCGGCTGACCTGCACGGGTGAATTGTACATGTGCCTTGGTCAAGAGGACATGGCAGACCTGCGTGCGCCCCTGCGCGCCAGCCCCGACAACGGCATTGTGGAAAACGCCATCCGCCGCGCCATCGCCGCCAAGCCCAAGGGCCACGACTTTGACTACACCAGAGCTGCGGGGACAGGCCAGGTGACCCGTCACATGAGCCATACCGGCGGCTGACATCCGATGAAATGATGGTCGGGGCGAGAAGATTCGAACTTCCGACCTACGGTACCCAAAACCGTCGCGCTACCAGGCTGCGCTACGCCCCGACGAGAGGTCACTTACAGGGGATGCGCTGGATTGAAAAGGCTTCAGTGACCCGTCAGCCGACATCATCTTGGACCAGCGGCCAAATCTCGACCACTCCATAGCAGATTGCGCAAGGCGTCTGCGCGGCCATCTCGACGGCATCCTCGAGGCTTGCGGCTTCGATCAAGGCAAACCCCGCGACAGGCAGGTCGGAGCCCATGAATGCGGCATTCAAGGTCTGCACGCCCTGGCCTTCGGGGTTGCGGACTTGCACCGGCGCGCCGGCCATGCCCATCACGGCCCCCCTGGCGACAAGGGTCTGGTCATGTGAATGTGCGGCATCGCGCAAGGTGGCCGGCGTTCGGTCGTAGCCCTCGCGGTTGCCGTATCCGATGGTCAGGTAGAGCGGCATGAACGTCCCCTTGCGTGTCGAAGGCAACGCAAGAAAGGGGCAATGCGTTCCTAGCCCTCGCATTCCCACGCCGCGTCCGGGCCGATCGCGGGATGACGCAGTTCCGCCCCCTCCGCGATGCCAAGCCGTCGGGCGAGGCCACCGTTGATCTCCAGGATGTACTGCACCCCCTCGCCGCCGTCGATTGACGTCAGGTCCCCCGGGACCGCATTCGCGTGCACGCGGGTGACCCGCCCCGTCGGGTCCGCAAATACCATATCCAGCGGGATCAAGGTGTTCTTCATCCAGAAGCTGGCGCGACTTGGACTGTCGTAGACAAACAACATGCCTGCCGACAGTGCCATCTTGTCACGAAACATCAGCCCCTTGGCGCGTTCTTCGGGATCATCGGCAACCTCGACGCTGAAACTGGCTTTGCCGCCGTCCCAGCGCAAATCGACGCGGTCCGCGCTGCACGACAGCGCCGGACCCGCGGCAAACACCACAATCAGACCGACGAGCCCTCGCCCAACCGCGCCGCTGCTTCCCATGAGACCACCTGCACTGCCATGCGGCCGCGTTTTCCGTCGACCACCTTCAGCGACACTGCCTCACCTGCCTGCAAGTCGGCAAGCCCCGAGGATCGCAGTACCTCGATATGCAAGAACACATCTTCGTTGCGGCCAAAGACGTTGGCGAATCCGAATCCCTTGCCCTTATCGAACCATTTGACCCGTGCGGGTACCAATGGCAGCGCGGCAAGTTCCGCCGCACCCGGCTGGCTATCTTCTTCGCCAAGCGGGGAATGCCCGGTTACCGGAGGTGCGATTTCTTCGACGGCCACCGCTTGCACGCCGCGCTGGGTCATCTGGACGCGCACTACGATGCCCGCACCGTCCGCCACCGAACTTTGCCCAAAATTGCGCAGCACGTTGGCATGAAGAAGGATATCCGCCCCCCCTTCATCCGCAACGATAAAGCCAAATCCCTTGGCCGGATCGAACCACTTAACGTGGCCACGCACAAGTTGCGTGGCCTTTTCCTCGTCTTCCATGTCGCGAGCCACTTCCCCAGAACAAGCCCTAGCGTCAGTCTTGCAGCGTTTTCCCCACTGCCTTCAAGTGAAAAACGCACCTGTTTTTGGCGGGCTTACAACGGCGTACCACGGAACAAGACTGCCTCAGGGGTTCAACCGATCAATTTGCCATCCGGCACCGGGATCCTCACGCTTCCAACGAAAACGGTCATGCAACCTAAAGGCGCCATCCGCCCAGAATTCTATTTCCAGCGGCGTGATGCGAATTCCTCCCCAAAACGGCGGGCGTGAGGGATTCAAACCGTGTTGGGCCGTCACTTTTGCGACTTCGGCCACCAAAGCGACGCGTCCCGTCAACGGCTGCGATTGGTCCGAGGCCCAGGCGCCAAGGCGCGACTTCAGGCTTCGGCTGGCGAAATAGGCATCTGCGATCGGACCCTCTTCGCGCGATGTCAGACCGCGCACCCGAATTTGGCGGCGCAGCGATTTCCAGTGCATCACAAAGGCCGCCTTGCCACTTGCAGCAATTTCCTGACCCTTGGCGGACCCGTAATTGGTGTAAAAGACAAAGGCTGATTCCTCGATCTCCTTTAGCAGCACCATCCGCACATTGGGCAGACCGGCCGAATCCACCGTTGCAAGCGCGATGGCGTTCGGGTCATTCGGCTCCACGGCTTCGGCCTCGGCCAACCAGTCGCGCGCGATCTGAAACGGGTCACTGCCCGCAAAAATTCCGTCCCGGTCCATCATTGTCCATCCCTTGGCAGGCCGTGGGAGCCCGCACCTTGATGCGGCCCCGCTCTTGGCCTACACGTTCATCAGGGACAAGGGTGGGTGGGGGAAACGGAATGTCAACCGGACTGATGGCGGGCAAGCGCGGCCTCATCATGGGCCTTGCCAATGACAAATCCATCGCCTGGGGGATCGCGCAAGCCATCGCCGCCCAAGGTGCCGAAATCGCATTTTCCTATCAGGGCGAGGCGCTGAAAAAACGCGTCGAGCCGCTGGCCGCCAGCATCGGCATGAAGGAATTCGTGGAATGCGACGTGGCGGACGAGGCGTCGATGGATGCCCTTTTTGCCCGCCTGCAGGCGCTGTGGGGCAAGATCGACTTCCTGGTCCACGCCATCGGCTTTTCCGACAAGAACGAATTGCGCGGCCGCTATGTCGACACCTCCCGCGCCAACTTTCTGATGACGATGGATATTTCCGTCTACAGCTTCACCGCCGTCTGCCAGCGCGCGGCCGCGATGATGAACCCCGGCGGCAGCCTTCTGACGCTGACCTATTACGGTGCTGAAAAGGTCATGCCGCATTACAACGTCATGGGCATCGCCAAGGCGGGGCTGGAGGCATCGGTCAAGTATCTGGCCGAGGACCTGGGCAAGGACGGCATCCGCGTCAACGCGATCAGTGCGGGCCCCATCAAGACCCTCGCGGCCTCGGGCATCGGGGACTTTCGCTATATCATGAAATGGAATGAACTGAACTCGCCCCTCCGCCGCAACGTGACGCAGGAAGAGGTCGGCAAGGCCGCCCTCTACCTTTTGTCAGACCTCGGCTCCGGCACCACGGGCGAGAACCTGCACGTGGATGCGGGATATCATGTCGTGGGCATGAAGGCGGTCGACGCGCCCGATATCGACGCGGTGACCAACCGCAACGGGGCAGCACCTTGACCCTGGCCGCATTTGCCACCGCTTGGTTCATCCATCTTCTGGCGGCGGCAAGCCCCGGACCGGCGATCCTGATGGCCGCGCGCACTGGCGTGACGCAAGGCTTCCGCACCGGCGTCTGGCTGTCGGTCGGCATCGGACTTGGCGCGCTGTTCTGGGCGGTGGCGGCATTGTTCGGCCTGGCGGTCCTGTTCCGCCTTGCACCGGCGTTGCTGTGGGGGTTCAAGATCGCGGGCGGGCTGTTCCTGTGCTGGATCGCATTCCAGATGTGGCGCCATGCCGCCGAGCCCCTGGTGATGGCCGACGATACGGTCACACCTCCCACGCCGCTGGCTGCCCTGCGCCTTGGCCTGTTGACGCAACTGTCCAACCCCAAGCCGGCGGTGTTCTTCGGCGCGGTGTTCGTCTCGACCGTGCCGCCGGGCACCACACTGCCCTGGATCGCGTTGCTGTTGCTGGCAGTCTTTGTGAACGAACTGGCCTGCACCATCCTCGTGGCGCGCGCCTTTTCCTTTGCCGCGCCGCGCCGCGCCTATGCCCGGGCCAAGACGGGGATCGACCGCAGCTTTGGCGCCATCCTCGCGCTTCTCGGCCTCAAGATCGCTGCTACCTGACAGGAGCCAATCGATGAACGACCGCCTGCCGCATGAAAAAGGCTTTCACGTCAGCTGGGACCAGATCCACCGCGATGCGCGCGCGCTGGCCTGGCGTCTGGACGGCAAGGGTCCGGACGGGGGTGCCTGGCGCGCCGTGGTGGGCATCACCCGCGGCGGCCTTGTGCCCGCAATGATCGTCAGCCGCGAGCTGGACATCCGCGTCGTCGACACGATCAGCGTCAAAAGCTACAGCCACCAGTCGCAGCTGGACGCCAAGATCATCAAGGCCCCCCAAGCCGACCTGATGGGCGACGGCACCGGCATCCTGATCGTCGATGATCTGGTCGATACCGGCAAGACGCTGGAGCTGGTGCGCAAACTTTACCCCAAGGCGCATTTCGCAACGGTCTATGCCAAGCCGTCGGGCAAACCGATGGTCGACAGCTACATCACCGAAGTGTCGCAGGACACCTGGATCTTCTTTCCCTGGGACATGGCTTTGCAATATGTCCAGCCGATGCGTGGCAACGACTGAGCCGGATCTTGCGCGGGCGCACGGCCAAACGTCGCGCAGGCGTTCCGCACGGATTTGGCAGACGCAGTTTTTGACAGGATGACCCGCGCGATGATCCACCCTTTGAACCCCGCGATGGCCGCCACCGATCCGCCCCCGGTGATGGAGGCGCGGCGCTGGATCGACGGGGTTGCCTTTTCCCCCGACCGCCCCCTGATCAATGTCAGCCAGGCCGCCCCGGTCGCCTCGCCCCCCCTGCCCTTGCGGCAAGCCCTGGCCGAGGCCGCACTTAACGATCCGCAGGCGCATCTTTACGGCCCGGTGCTGGGCCTGCCGGCGTTGCGGGCGGAAATCGCCGCGCAGTGGTCAACGGCTTATGGCGGACAGATCACGCCCGATCAGGTCGCGATCACCCAAGGCTGCAACCAGGCTTTCACCGCCGTGATGTCCACGCTTGCAGGCCCGGGTGACGAGGTGATCCTGCCCACGCCTTGGTATTTCAATCACAAGATGTGGCTCGACATGGCCTCGGTCACCGCGGTGCCGCTGGCCACCGGTCAGGGACTGGTGCCGGATGCCGCCGATGCCGCCCGGCTGATCACGCCGAAAACCAAGGCGATCGTGCTGGTCAGCCCCAACAATCCGGGCGGTGTCGAATATCCGGCCGAAACGCTCGCGGCCTTTGCAACCCTCTGTCGGAGCAAAGGCATCGCCCTCGTCGTGGATGAAACCTACCGCGACTTCGACAGCCGCCACTCGACCCAACTGGGCGGCCGCCCGCACGACCTTTTTGCCGATCCGGACTGGGCCGACACGTTGATCCAGCTTTACAGTTTTTCCAAGGCCTACCGGCTCACCGGCCACCGCGTCGGCGCCATCACGGCCAGCGTCGGGCGCCTGGCCGAGGTGGAAAAGTTCCTTGATACCGTCGCCATCTGCCCCAGCCAGCTGGGCCAGATCGGGGCGCTTTGGGGGATGCGGAACCTGCGCGACTGGGTTGCGGGCGAACGGCTGGAGATCCTTGCGCGTCGCGATGCCATGACCTCGGGATTCGCGGCCCTGCAGGGATGGAATCTGCTGGGATGCGGCGCCTACTTCGCCTATGTGGCGCATCCCTTCGATCTGCCATCGGACCAGATCTGCAAGCGTCTGGTCACCGACAGCGCCGTTCTGATGCTGCCCGGCACCATGTTCCAGCCCGCCGGGTCGGCAGCGGGGCGCAGCCAGATGCGCATTGCGTTCGCCAATGTCGACGCTGCCGGCATCGCCACCCTTTTTGACCGCCTCGCCGCCTGGCGCCCCTGAACCAAACGCCCATCTTGCCCCGGCCCCGCCGGTCGCTTAGACAGACGCCACGTTTTGAACAAAGGGCGACGCATGGCCAAGGACAGTTCCACCGAGCCCCGCAAGGGCGGCAACGGCCTGAAGAATTTTGCTGTCTGGACCATGCTGATCATGTTGATCATCGGGCTTGGCGGCTTTGGCATCACCAGCTTTGGCGGCAATATCACCAAAGTCGGCTCGGTTGGCGGTCGCGCGATCAGCACAGACGACTATGCGCGGGCGCTGCGGACGGAGGTTGACGCCTTTTCCCAGCAGTTCGGCGCGCCCCTGACGATGGAACAGGCGACCTCGCTTGGCCTTGATCGGCGGGCGCTCAGCAACCTTGTGAACGAGACCGCGCTGGACGTTGAGACCGACCGCGTCGGTCTGTCGGTCGGCAATGCGCGCCTTGCGGCAGAGCTGGCCAAGATACCCGCCTTTCACGACGCGTCCGGCAAATTTGACCGCAACTTTTACAGCGAAGCGTTGCAGCGCAATGGCCTGAGCACCGCAGATTTCGAGCAGAAACTGCGCGACAGCCTGGGCCGGGGAATTCTGGAAGGTGCGGTAGCGGGCGGCTTTGCGGCGCCCAAACCAGCGGTCGACACGCTGCACGCCTATGTCGCGGAACGGCGCGGCTTTTCCACGCTGCGGCTGCGGGAAAGCGACCTTGAGGCGTTGCCCGTGGTGCCCGACGACGCGACCCTCACCGCATATCATACCGAAAACATTGACCGCTTTACCAATCCCGAAGCCAAGCGGATCACCTATGCCGCGCTGCTGCCCGAAACGCTTGCCCTCGACATGCCCGTCGACGAGCAAGCCTTGCAGGAACTCTATGACAGCCGGATCGAAGAATTCGTGGCCCCCGAAAAGCGCATCGTGGAGCAACTGGTCTATCCCGACGATGCCGCCGCGACCGCTGCCAAGGCGCGCCTCGATGCGGGCGAGACGTTCGAGACACTGGTGGCCGATCGCGGCCTGACGCTGGAGGCGATCGACCTTGGCGATGTCAGCGAGGCAGAGCTTGGCGCGGCGGGTCCGGGCGTCTTTGCCCTGACCGAACCGGGCCTGGTCGGCCCGTTGCAGTCGCCCATCGGGCCCGCGATCTACCGCGTCAATGCCATCCTGCCCGCGCAGAACATCGCGCTGGACGAGGTTCGGGCCGATCTGGCGAAGGATTTGCAGATCGAAAGCGCGCGCCGTGCGATCGGCGACCGCGTGGAGGAACTGGACGACCTGATCGCAGCCGGCGCCTCGCTTGAGGACCTCGCCAAGGAAAAGGGCCTGACGCTGGCCACGGTCGACTACGCGCCCGAGGCCCCGGGCGTGGAGGGCATTCTTGGCTATGGCGCGTTTCGCGAAGCCGCCGACGCGTCCGAAGAAGGCGTGACCTCTGACATCATCGTGCTGGAGGATGGCGGTCTGGTGGCCTTGCGGTTGGACGAAATCGTGCCCCCGTCGCCGATCCCATTTGCCGAGGCCAAGGCCGACGTCACGGCATCCTGGCTCGCCGACGCGACCGCCAAGGCCCTGTCGGACCGCGCCATCCAGATCAAGGCCGAGGTCGAGGGTGGCACGCCGCTCGCGACCTTTGGCGCCGTCGAGACCACGGCGGAAATGGCCCGCGACGGCCAGGTCGAAGCCGCCCCGGCAAGCTTTTTGACGGCCGTCTTCGAGATGGCGGCAGGCGATGTGCGGGTGGTCGACGAGGCGGGCTTTGTCGCGGTGGTGCAACTTGACAAGATCACCCCTGCCCTGCCCGACGACGCCGCCGCGGTCGCTGTCAAAGCCGCCATCGGGGCGCAGATGCAGCAGGCGATTTCCGGGGACGTGTTTGATGCCTTCACCACTGCCATCACGGCAGAGGCGGGCCTTGAGCTGGACCAGAGCGCCATCAACGCCGTGCATACCCAACTGCCCTGAAGGACCGCAGCGATGCAGCTCAGCCCCTCGTTTGACGCGTTTGAGCGTGGCTGGAATGCAGGCGAAAACCAGCTGGTCTGGGCGCGTCTTGCCGCCGATCTGGACACGCCCGTCAGCCTGATGCTGAAACTGGCCGAGGCCCGCAGCGACACCTTCATGCTGGAATCCGTGACCGGCGGCGAGGTGCGGGGACGCTATTCCATCGTGGGGATGAAGCCGGACCTGATCTGGCAGTGTCAGGGCGAGACCAGCCGCATCAACCGCGAGGCGCGTTTTGACCCCGCCGCCTTCCAGCTGCTGGAAGGGCATCCCCTGGCCACCCTGCGCGCGCTGATCGCCGAAAGCCGGGTGGTGATGCCGGAAGATCTGCCTGCTGCAGCCGTCGGGCTGTTTGGCTATCTCGGCTATGACATGATCCGGCTGGTGGAGCATCTGCCGGACATGAACCCCGACACCTTGGGCGTGCCGGACGCAGTCTTGCTGCGCCCGTCTGTCGTCGCGGTCCTTGACGGGGTCAAGGGCGAGGTGACCCTTGTCGCGCCAGCCTGGGCAACCGGCGGGCTGTCGGCGCGGGCGGCCTATGCGCAGGCCGCCGAACGGGTGATGGATGCGCTTCGCGATCTGGACCGTGCCCCCGCCGTGGCGCGCGACCTGGGCGACGCGGCACCGGTCGGGGCGCCCCGGTCAAACTTCACGCATGATGGCTACAAGGCCGCCGTGGAAAAGGCCAAGGACTACATCCGTGCGGGCGACATCTTTCAGGTGGTCCCGTCGCAACGCTGGGCGCAGGATTTCCGGCTTGCACCATTCGCGCTTTACCGAAGCCTTCGGCGCACCAATCCATCGCCGTTCATGTTCTTTTTCAACTTCGGCGGCTTTCAGGTGGTCGGCGCCTCGCCCGAAATCCTGGTCCGGTTGCGCGACGGTCAGGTGACCGTCCGTCCCATTGCCGGGACCCGCAAACGGGGCGAGACGCCCGAAGAGGACCGCGCGCTGGAGGCGGACCTTCTGGCCGACAAGAAAGAACTGGCCGAACATCTGATGCTGCTGGACCTCGGCCGGAACGACGTGGGTCGGGTGGCAAAGCCCGGCACCGTCCATCCCACCGAACAGTTCATCGTGGAGCGTTACTCCCACGTCATGCATATCGTGTCGAACGTCGTGGGCGAAATAGCGGATGGCGAAGATGCGTTGTCAGCCCTGCTGGCGGGCATGCCTGCAGGCACCGTCTCGGGGGCGCCAAAGGTGCGCGCGATGCAGATCATCGACGAGCTGGAGCCGGAAAAGCGCGGTGTCTATGGCGGCGGCGTCGGCTATTTTGCCGCCAACGGCGAAATGGACTTCTGCATCGCGCTGCGTACAGCCGTGTTGAAGGACGAGGTGCTTTACATCCAGGCTGGCGGCGGCGTCGTCTATGACAGCGACCCGGAGGCGGAGTTCCAGGAAACCGTCAACAAGTCCAACGCCTTGCGGCGCGCCGCCGAAGATGCCGGCCGCTTTGCCGGGCGTGGTAACGGGTAAACCGACCTAGTTCGCCACCAGCGCCGCCGAAATCGGCGCGAGCGCGACGCTAGACGACCGCCCCTCCAGCCCCCAGGCGATCAGAGCCTCGACCGTCTCGGGGCGGGTCTGGCCGATGACGACGACGCGCCCGTCCTGGGCCGCCCGAAACGCGGCGCGGTCCAGATAACGGCGGACGGTTTCGGTATTCTCGCCTTCGCCGTCCAGATAGCGGAACGCCGTTGCAGTCGGCAAACCTTCGCGGCGCGCCACCTGATCGGCAGCGTTCAGTCCTTGGTCCCAGGTCACCATGCCCCGCCCTTGCGCGGCAAGGATCGGTACCACTTGCGTCGCCAGAGGCCGGTTGTCCTGAAAGACCGCGTCAGGCTGGTCAAGGACCGCAACCGCCTCGGGCATCTTTTCGGCCAGGGTTGCAAAGGTGACTTCAAGGTCCGATGCGTTCGCGCCCTCGGGGATGCCGGTCGCCAGCATCACCACTTCTTGCCCGGCGGCGCGGTAAATCGCGGAATTGGCGGCGGTGGCCGGGTCCAGTGGATCAAGCGCAAAGCTGACCGGAAAGGGCAGATCGGCCAGCGCCTTGCGGTCCAAATCCGCCGACCCCGTGTCGATCAGCACGATGCTGAATACCGGCTTGCCATCGGGATTTTCAAAGGGCCGTGCATAACGGACAAGCGGGGGCTGCGCTGACGGATCGGCATCTGCCGTGTCGGCGGGCGTTTCGGCACCGATCTGCGCCAGCCGCCCCGTCACCACGCCGTCGGTCGTCCCGGCCAGAGGCGGCTCGGGCGGCAAGGTCGCGGTGGTGGCATCCTCGCGCGGAGGGTCCTGCGTCAGGATGCGTGGCTCGGGCGCAGCGGGTGGTGGTGGCGCGTCGATCGCAGGCGGCGGCACCTCGTCGCCGATCTGCGGCAGTCTGGACTGGGACCCTGGCAGTGGCGGGACCGGGTCCAGTTGCACGATCATGGTGGGCGCAGGAGCGACATCGGGTCCGGTGACCGGCGCGGGGACGTCGCCGATCCTGACCTTTGGCGGCGCGACCGGTCGGGCGGGCTGCGCGGGCAACAAGTCCGGTGCGATGGACGCCAGCCCGGCCGGATCGTCCGCAGCGCGCGCCACATCATCCGGCAATGGTGTCTCCACCTTGTCGTCCAAGGCCGCAGGGGCCAGCGGCGCGATCACGGTCCTGACCTCGGGTGCCACCGCTTCGGGCTGCGCGGCGGGTGCGGCAGCGGCGACATCCGGGGCGGGCGCTGTGGAAGGCACCTCGGCGCTGTCATCAGCGGCGGCGGGTGCAACCGGTTCGGCGGGGGCGAGCGGTGTCGCCTTGGAGGGTGCGGTATCCGCAGCGGGCGCGATGGTCGCGTTATCTGGCGCTGCCGGGATGGCATCGGTCTTGGGTGCCGGTGTGCCAGTCGCAGGTGCCTCATCAGGGGCGGGCGTGGCGGGCGTAACCGCCCCTGCCGGCGCGTCCGGGATCGGCGCCACGGGCGTCTGCGGGGACGCCGCCGGGGCAGGTGCCGCATCGGGTGCCGGGGCGGGTGTCGCATCTGGTGCCGGGGCAGGTGTCGCATCTGGTGCCGGGGCAGCGGTGCCTTCGGACGCCGGCTCAGAGGCCGGAGAGACCGCTGGGGTCACGCCACTGTCGCGGGGCGCGACAAAGGAAATCGACGCCAGAACCAGCGCCGACAAAACGCCGCCGACCAGAAATCCAAAAACAAAACTACGGATCACCTGCTCCTCCGTCGTCCGTGTTTGCGGCAGTTTTGCCTGCCCTTTGCCGCCGGGTGCCGGGGTGTTCTCCCCTTGACGCCCAACGCCTGCTCTGCCCATC
>JANPKV010000136.1:0-3117 GCA_031426185.1 Rhodobacterales bacterium
GCTGGTCGATTGGCGCGAGGCGCTGCTTGGCGCGCAGAACGCCAATTCCGCGCGGATCGCGACGCTGCGCACGCAGATCGCCGCGTTGGGTCCGGCCCCCACGGATGGCGTGGTCGAACCTGCGGCGATTGCGGAACGCCGGTCTGCGCTGACGGAACAACTTGTGCGCCTGCAGGCCCCGGGGATCGCGGCGGATGAAGCCTATCAGCGCGCCGACGGGCTGATCCGCGAGATTGACCGGTCCTTGCGCGAACGCCAGGCCAACGAGATCCTGCAGGTCTGGCCCTCGCCGATCTACCCCGCGAACTGGCCCGAGGCGGTGATCGCGCTGACCGACACCGGCATCCAGCTTTGGGACGAGGTGACCACCAGCTGGGCGAGCCGGTTCCAGCGTGCCGAACTGCGCGGCAACCTGCCCCTGATCCTGACGCTGCTGGTGGTGGGGATGGTCCTGATCCTGCGGGGCAGACGGGGTGTGGCGCATGTGTCGGACCGGGTGCTGACGCGGGTGCCGATGCGGGCACGTCGGACGGCGTCGCTTGTGCTGTCGCTGGTGGATCTGGTGATGCCGGTGATCGGCGTGTCGATCCTGGCCGGTGCGCTGGTGCTGACCAGCCTGCCGGGGCCGATCGGCAATACCGTGGTCGCCTCGCTGTTGCCCGCCGCGCTGCCTGCAATCTGCGGCAGCTGGATCGCCGCACGGCTCTTTGTGACAGGCCCGCAGCCGGGGCTGTTGCACCTGTCCGAGGAACGGCGCGCCGAGGGGCGCTATCTGTCGTCCTTCCTCGGCGTGCTGATGGGGATCGAGGCCCTGCGCTTTGCTGCGATGGATGCGCAAAGCTACAGCGACGGTGCTACGGCCGTGCTGTCCTATCCGATGATCGCCCTTTCCGGCCTTGTGGTCTGGCGACTGGGCCACCTTTTGCGGCGCCATGCGCGAAGCGAGGCTGCGGGGCCCGAGACGGCCAGCTATGCCAACACGCTGATCGGGCTGATCGGTCGTGCAGCCGTCGTGATGGGCATCGGCGCACCGGTGATCGGTGCCTTTGGCTATGTCCCGGCCGCCGAGGCGCTGATCTATCCTGCCGCCTTGTCGCTGGCGCTTGTCGGGCTGCTTTTGGTGCTGCAGCAGCTGGTGGCGGATGCCTACGGGTTTTTTACCGGGCGCGAGGACGGCGGTCGCGACGCGCTTCTGCCGGTTCTGATCAGTTTCGGGCTGACGCTTGCAGCGCTGCCGGTCTTCGCGCTGATCTGGGGCGCGCGCGTGGTCGACATGGCCGAGCTTTGGACCCGCTTCCGCGAGGGGTTCTATCTGGGCACGACGCGCATCTCGCCGACCGAGTTCCTGTTGTTCGGGGTCGTCTTTGCCATCGGCTATGGTCTGACGCGGCTTTTTCAGGGCGCGCTCCGGACCTCCATCCTGCCCCGCACCACGCTGGACCAGGGTGGCCAGAACGCCATCGTGTCGGGGGTAGGCTATATCGGTCTGTTCCTTGCGGCACTGATCGCCATCAGGTCCGCCGGAATTGATCTTTCCGGCCTTGCGATCGTCGCAGGCGCGCTGTCCCTCGGGATCGGTTTCGGCCTCCAGACGATCGTGTCGAACTTCGTGTCCGGGGTGATCCTGTTGATCGAGCGCCCGGTTTCGGAAGGCGACTGGATCGAGGTCGGACCCGTACAGGGCATCGTCAAGTCGATCTCGGTCCGGTCCACCCGCATCCAGACCTTTGACAGATCGGACGTGATCGTACCCAACTCCGACCTGATCACCGGGCGGGTCACCAACTGGACCAGGTTCAACCTGACAGGCCGCCTGATCGTCCCGGTATCGGTGCCCTTCGGGGCCGATAGCCGGGTCATCGAACGCCTCCTGCGCGAGATTGCCGAGGCCCAGCCGATGGCTGTGCTGACCCCGCCGCCGATCATCGCCTTCATGGGCTTTGGTGCCGAGACGATGAATTTCGAAATCCGCGTCATCCTGCGTGACGTCAACTTCACGCTGAACGTGCGGTCCGACATCAACCATGAGATCGCCAGACGCTTTGCTGCCGAGAACATCGACTTTTCGCCAGCCGCGCGGGATTTCCGCCTGCGCGAGGCTGCACCCCCGGCCGCTCCGCCGCTCGTCGACACGGGTGCCGAACCGCGACGCCGCGTCAAAGGGGCCGGTGGATGACTGTGTTGCTGTTCCGTGCGGATCCCTATCTGCAGGACGCCCCGGCTCGGGTCGTCGGCCACACCGCCGAGGGGGCGATCCTGATTGATCGGTCGATCTTTTATCCCGCGGGCGGCGGCCAGCCCGGCGACAGCGGCTGGATCGTCTGGGCTGGCGGGCGCGTCCCCATCGCAACCGCGATCAAGGCCGAGGGCGGCCTGATCGGCCTGGTTCCCGCCGAGCCCTTGCCCTTGCCGGAAACCGGGGCGGACCTGCGTCAGGTGCTGGATTGGGGCCGCCGCTATCGTCACATGCGCATGCACACCGCGCTGCACCTGTTGTCCGTCGTCATCCCGCTGCCGGTTTCGGGCGGACAGATCGGGTCAGAGCGCAGCCGGCTGGATTTTGACATGCCCGATCCCCCCGAGGATGTCGAAGCGATCGAGGCCGCCCTGAACGCGCTGGTCGACCGTGACCTGCCCGTGCGGGAGGACTGGATCAGCGAGGCCGAACTTGCCGCCAACCCCGATCTGGTCAAGACCATGTCCGTGCGACCGCCGTCCGGGCAGGGCAGGGTGCGCCTGATCCGCATCGGCATCGGGGCGGATCAGGTCGACCTGCAGCCTTGCGGCGGCACGCATGTCGCGCGCACCGGAGAGGTGGGCCGCGTCGAACTGGGCAAGATCGAGAAAAAGGGACGGCTGAACCGCCGTGTCAGCCTGACCCTGGCGGAGTGATACCAAGCGACGCGCATCCGGTATGGCCCGCAAAGGGACTGATAAACGTGGCATAAACGCTTTGTGCCGGCAGATCTTCGTGTCATGGCGGTTCCCTCTTGAACCCGCATCTGCCTTGCGTGTAAACGCGAGCGCACGGACAGGTGGCCGAGTGGTCGAAGGCGCACGCCTGGAAAGTGTGTAGGCGGGGAACCGTCTCGAGGGTTCGAATCCCTCTCTGTCCGC
>JANPKV010000137.1:0-4476 GCA_031426185.1 Rhodobacterales bacterium
TCACACTTCCCCAAGAAACTAGGAGTCGAGGATGTCGAAGAGCACGAACGTTATTCTGGCGCTTGCAATGGTCGCTTTCGTGGCCGCTTGCGCGAAAAAAGAAGAAGCAGTTGTCTATGTGGATGAGCCCGTTTCGGCTGAGCCCACCTACACCGGCAAGTACAAGTAATCGGATCGGGCGGGCGCGTCCGACCTGGACGACGCCCGCCCGCCTTGCCGCTGACCGAGGCTCGCGGCGCAATTTCCCCTTTCATATACGTGACGTGGCTGTGAACGGTGCCGATTTCTGGGGCCGTCCGCTTCTGTTGTCATGGACGGCTGACGGCATTGCGACCCAAGCGCGCCATGTGGCGCCGCATCCCGCTGGCCTCGTGGGGGCTGCATCATGATCAAGCACCGTGGATTTCCCGGGCGCCTGCCCGGTACCGATTTCCAGTTCACCATAAGGCGCGCCAATCTCAAGGATGGCCCGACCCGCATCACGCGTCGCGAACGCTACAAGGACCGCAAGAACGCTGACCGGCTCTCCGACCAGGGATTTCTCGCCGCTCTTTGGCAGCATTTCGGCGAAGAGCCATTTGAACGCGGCAATCTTGATGCGGGCCGGATCAGCTGGCTTTTCGGTCGCGAGGTCATCCCCGCCGAGGATCCCTTCGACCCTGAATCCTATGATGCGCTCTTGCGGGTAGACCGCGCCCGCGCCGAGGCGGCGTTCCCCGAGATTTTCGCGGCTGACGCGCCGGTGTTCTTTGCCGGTGACGATCTCGACGGGGATGACTAGCATGCTGTTGCAGATCGAGGCGTCATCCGGCCAGGTTTCAGGCAAACCCCCCGCACTCACCCGATCGCGGCGGTCTTTGCCGCATGATGCCAAGCGTCAAGAAATTGGTTTTTCTTCCCGCGAAATGCGCGTACTATGTCGCACAATAACAAACTCAACCCGAGGCAGGAAAACATGGTCAAGTCAAAGCTCGTTCTGGGCACTCTCTTCATTCTCTCGCTGGCAGGCTGCATGCAGGACCCCGCGACCCGCGGTCTTGCCGGTGCAGGCGCGGGCGTGCTTCTCGCGGACGCGCTCGATACCAACCTTGCCACCGGCGCCGTCATCGGCGGCCTGGCAGGCGTTGCGACCTGTGGCGTCAACATCGGCCTTCCGGCCTGCAACTGATCTGATCCCGACGGTCGCCTCGGGCGACCTCACAGCCATTGAACGCCATCCGGGCAGCCGTCCGGGTGGCGTTTCGTCATGTCCGATCCTTAAGGTGAGCTGACCCATGTTCAAAAAGATCCTCATCGCCAATCGCGGAGAGATTGCCTGCCGCGTCATCAAGACAGCGCGCAAGATGGGGATCAGGACGGTCGCCGTCTATTCCGATGCCGACCGTGAGGCGCTGCATGTCAAGATGGCTGACGAGGCGGTGCATATCGGCCCAAGCCCGGCGGCGCAGTCCTACATCGTGATCGACAAGATCATGGCCGCCATCAAGGCGACCGGGGCCGAGGCCGTGCATCCGGGCTACGGATTTCTAAGCGAAAACAGAAACTTCGCAGCGGCCCTGGAGGCGGCAGGTGTCGTCTTTATCGGGCCGCCATCCCCCGCGATCGAGGCGATGGGCGACAAGATCACGTCCAAGAAACTGGCGCAGGCCGCCGGCGTCAGCACCGTGCCGGGCCATATGGGCCTGATCGCCGACGCGGAGGAGGCGGTCCGTATTGCCACCCAGATCGGGTATCCGGTGATGATCAAGGCCAGCGCCGGCGGTGGCGGCAAGGGCATGCGCATTGCCTGGAATGATGCCGAGGCGCGCGAAGGTTTCCAGTCGTCCAAAAACGAGGCCGCGGCAAGCTTTGGTGACGACCGCATCTTCATCGAAAAGTTCGTCACCCAGCCCCGCCACATCGAGATTCAGGTGCTTGCCGACAAGCATGGCAACTGCGTCTACCTCCACGAACGCGAATGCTCGATCCAAAGACGCAACCAGAAGGTCATCGAAGAGGCACCGTCGCCCTTTCTTGACCCGGCAACCCGCAAGGCGATGGGCGAACAGGCCTGCGCCCTGGCGCGCGCGGTCGGCTATACCAGCGCCGGGACCGTCGAATTCATCGTCGATGGCGACCGCAATTTCTACTTCCTGGAAATGAACACCCGGTTGCAGGTCGAACATCCCGTGACCGAACTGATCACCGGCGTCGATCTGGTGGAACAGATGATCCGCGTCGCCTATGGCGAAAAGCTGCCTTTTGCCCAAGCCGACCTCAAGATCAACGGCTGGGCGATGGAAAGCCGCCTTTACGCCGAAGATCCCTATCGCAATTTTCTGCCCTCCATCGGCCGCCTGACCCGCTATCGGCCTCCGGCCGAGGGACCGACCGCCACGGGCATCGTGCGCAACGATACCGGCGTCTTTGAGGGCGGCGAGATCAGCATGTTCTACGACCCGATGATCGCCAAGCTGTGCACCTGGGCGCCGACGCGGGCAGGGGCCATCGACGAAATGCGGATCGCCCTCGATACGTTCGAGGTCGAGGGCATCGGCCACAATCTGCCCTTTGTCGGCGCGGTCATGGACCATCCACGCTTTCGGTCCGGCAACATCACCACGGCCTTCATTGCGGACGAATATCCCGACGGCTTCAAAGGTGCCGTGCTGGACGATGCAACGCTGCGACAGGTAGCGGCCGCCGCTGCCGCGATGAACCGGGTCGCAGAAATCCGGCGGACCCGCATTTCCGGCACGATGGACAACCACACCCGCCGCGTGGGCGACGACTGGGTGGTCAGCCTGCAGGGCCAAACCTATGCCGTCAGCGTCGACGCCGATCCCGACGGCTCGACGATCAGGTTCGCCGATGACGGCACTGCCTTGCGCGTCACATCCGACTGGACACCCGGGCAACCGCTGGCGCGCCTGACGGTCGACGGCAAGCCCGTCGCCATCAAGACCGCCAAGATCCCGATGGGGTTCCGGATGCGTCTCCGCGGGGCCGACCTCAAGGTCCATGTCCAGACGCCTCGTCAGAAAGAGCTGTCTGGCCTCATGCTGGAAAAGTCCCCGCCCGACACGTCGCGCTTTCTGCTTTGCCCCATGCCCGGCCTGATTGTGACCATCGCCGTCGCGGTCGGCGACGAGGTTCAGGAAGGGCAGCCCCTGGCGACGGTCGAGGCGATGAAGATGGAGAACATCCTGAAAGCCGAACGAAACGGCGTGGTCAAGGCGATCCGGGCAGCCCCCGGGGCCTCGCTGCGCGTCGACGACATCATCATGGAGTTCGAATGATGTCAGCGCCCGGACGGGTTCTGTTTCAACACCTCTTGCCGCCGCAGCGGCAGCTTGTCGATGGAATGGGTGATCTCGCGGACATCCCAAGGGCTGGGTTTGCGGATCACCGGCTTCAGATCCTTGTCCAGCAACACCAGCGAAAACCCGCGCGGCCGCAGCTTGGTGCGCCACTCCGACTTGGCCGCAGGATCGGTGTCGGTGACAACGATGACATCGCGGTCCACCAGTTCGTCGAAATTCAGGGCCAGAAGTTCCATCTGGCGCACAAAGCTCGGATCGTTGGGCGAATCCGCAAAAACCACGACGGGGCGGGTGACGTAGAGTTGATCGGCAAAGACGACGTCCGCCGCCGACTGCGGTGCGAACACCTCGTCCGCGATCGCCTGCGTCGGCATAAATGTCGTCAAAACAAGAACGTATAGCGTTTTCATCAGGCCTCCTTGCCCTCCATATAGGGCGGTTCTGGTGAAAACCCAAGTCCGGCACAGCCGAATGACCATAGGGAAGATCGCACCATGTCACAACGCCTGACCGAATGGGAAAAGCTGGCTGCCGCCGAGCTGAAAGGGGCCTCGCCCGACAGGCTGATCTGGTCCACGCTTGAGGGAATTGCGGTCAAACCGGTTTATACCAAGGACGACCTCACAGACCTGTCGCATCTGGGATCCCTGCCAGGTGTGGCGCCCTACACGCGCGGCGTCCGTGCCACGATGTACACCCACCGTCCCTGGACGATCCGGCAATATGCCGGCTTTTCGACGGCCGAGGAATCCAACGCCTTTTATCGTCAGGCGCTTGCTGCGGGGCAACAGGGCGTCTCGGTTGCGTTCGACCTGGCCACGCATCGGGGCTATGACAGCGACCATCCCCGGGTCGAAGGCGATGTCGGCAAGGCCGGCGTCGCGATCGACTCCGTCGAAGACATGAAGGTCCTCTTTGACAGCATCCCCTTGGAAAAGATCAGCGTTTCCATGACGATGAACGGTGCGGTGATCCCGATTCTCGCCAGCTTCATCGTCGCGGGCGAGGAACAGGGCGTCCCGCGCGCCGCGCTGTCCGGCACCATCCAGAACGACATCCTCAAAGAGTTCATGGTGCGCAACACCTATGTCTATCCGCCTGAACCCTCGATGCGGATCGTGGCCGATATCATCGAATACACCGCCGCCGAGATGCCGAAATTCAACTCCATCTC
>JANPKV010000138.1:0-6732 GCA_031426185.1 Rhodobacterales bacterium
GATCCGCAAGCTGTGCGACGCGCATGGCATCGTGATGATCGCCGATGAGGTGCAGACCGGCTTTGCACGCACCGGCAACCTTTTTGCCATGCACGGCTACGACGTCGCAGCCGACCTGACGACGATGGCCAAGGGTCTGGCAGGTGGCTTGCCGCTGGCCGCCGTCACGGGACGCGCCGAATTGATGGATGCGGCCCATCCCGGCGGTCTGGGCGGCACCTATGGCGGCAACCCCTTGGGGATCGCTGCGGCCAATGCCGTCCTTGACGTGATCGAGGAAGAAGATCTCTGCGCGAGAGCCAACGAACTTGGCGGGCGGCTCAAGCAGCGGCTGGAGGCGATCCGGTCGGTCACGCCGGAAATCACCGACATTCGCGGCCCGGGATTCATGGTGGCAGTCGAATTCGCCAACCCGTCGACCCGTGAGCCCGATGCCGGCTTTACTGGCCGGGTGCGGACCGAAGCGCTCAAGCGCGGGCTGATCCTGCTGACCTGCGGCGTGTATGGCAACGTGATCCGGTTCCTTGCGCCGATCACCATTCCGGACGCGCACTTCGCCGAAGCCATGGATATTCTTGACGAGTCCGTGGCCGCAGCCCGCGTCGCCTGACGGTTTCGGGTCGCCGCGGATCCGGGATCGGGTCGGGTCGGCGACCCTTCATGGGCGGAAAACCCCGCCGCCGAAGGCAACTTTTTGCCGCATCGAAGCGGAGTGGAACCCAACGGCGCGTTTGGCGTTATTGTGGAAGCTTAACTTATCCCATGAGGTCGTCCATGAAATCTTACCTTTTGATCCTGCCGGTATTGGCAATGTCCTTGTCGGCCTGCCAGACAGCCGAGCAAAATGCCGCAGCTGGCGCGCTTGGTGGTGCAGCACTTGGTGCGGCCGTCTCGGGTGACGACGACAAGTTGACCGGCGCGCTTGTGGGTGCTGCGGTTGGCGTTGCAGGGTCCACGCTGATCCGGCCGACCACAACCGCAGGGCAGTGCCTGTACCGCGACCAGTATGGCCGTCAGTTCACGGCTGCCTGCCGCTAACGACGCGCGCCTGTCCTTCACGGCCAAGCGCTGGCCTGACTCGGACTGACGCCATTCAAGCAACTCGGACAGATGCAGGTCTGTCCGAGTTTCAGCACCCTTTCCTCGGCCCCCTTCCCCCGTTAAACCCCTCGGACGCCGCTTTGTGCAAAGGCTCCGATGGACCACCCCCCCGCCCCTTTCGGAATCGATCTTCGTGACGCCAGCGTAACGTTGGCGGGCAAGACCGTATTGTCGGGCCTGACCCTGACGCTGACCGAACAGCGGATCGGCATAGTGGGGCGCAACGGATCGGGCAAAACCACCCTGATGCGGCTGATTGCAGGGCTGATTCCGCCTGATGGTGGCGAAATCTCCGTGCATGGCATGGATCCGATGCGGGACCGCGCCGCCATGCTGGGCGAGATCGGCATCCTTTTCCAGAACCCCGACCGGATGATCCTGTTTCCCACGGTCATCGAAGAACTTGCCTTCGGCTTGCGCCAGATGGGCAAGCCCGAGGCCGAGGCGCGCCGGCTCGCCCTTGCCGCCTTGTCTGCCGAAGGGCGCGCCCATTGGGCCGAGGCCGCAACCCATGCGCTCAGCCAGGGGCAGCGGCATTACCTTTGCCTCATGGCGGTGCTTTTGATGGACCCGCGCACGCTTTTGCTCGACGAACCCTTTGCCGGAATGGACCTGCCGACGATTCAGCGGATGCAGCGCAGGCTGGCGGGCTTGTCGCAGCAGTTGATCACCATTTCGCATGATCCCGATGCCGTCGCTGCGTCTGACCGCGTGATCTGGATCGAGGCGGGTCAGGTGCGGGCTGACGGGCCAGCTTTGGTGACCTTGGCTGCGTTTCGCGCCGAGATGTTGCGGATGGGAGGGATGGATGCTGACACTGACCTCACCCGTTGACACATGGGCCCACCGCATCCGTCCGGGCGTCAAGCTGGCTGTGCTCGCGATCTGGACGCTGGGCATTTTCTGGCTGCAGACACCGCTGTCGATGGCCGTGGCGTTTGCGGCAGTGCTGGGACTCGTCGCCAGCGGCGGCGGCGTGTTCCTCGCGCGGTCGGTGGTGGTATTGCGCCCGCTCTGGCCGTTCATCGTGCTGGTGGGCCTGTGGCATTTGTGGATTGACGCTGCCGCCGCCGGGGTGGTGATCGTGCTTCGTCTGATCGCCGCGGTGATGGCTGCCAACTTCGTCACCATGACCACGCGGCTGTCCGACATGATCGCGGTGATCGAGAGGCTGGCCCGGCCCTTGGCGCGTATCGGTCTGTCGCCTCGGGTATTGGCCTTGTCGATGGCGCTGGTGATCCGGTTTGTCCCGGTGATGGGGGAACGCCTGGACCAGATCACCGAAGCCTGGGTCGCCCGCGCCCGGCGCAAGCCCCGCTGGCGGGTCCTTGTCCCGGCCACGCTTGCCGCGCTCGACGATGCAGATCACGTCGCGGAGGCCTTGCGCGCGCGGGGCGGAGTGCGTTAGGCCAAGCCGTCAGATCTGAAGGAGACGCCCTTGGAACGCAGTGTCACGCATGTCGCCCTTTTCGCGGCTTTGATCGCGGTCCTGGGACTTGTGCCGCGCATCGACCTTGCGGCGGGCGTGCCGATCACCGCCCAGTCGCTGGGAATCATGCTGTGCGGGACGGTTCTGGGGGCCAGACGGGGTGCGCTGGCGGTGCTGCTGTTTCTGGCTCTGGTGGCTGCCGGTTTGCCGCTGCTTTCGGGGGGGCGCGGGGGCCTTGGCGTCTTTGTCTCGCCCTCGGTGGGGTTTCTGATCGGCTTTCCGGTTGCCGCCTTTGTGGCAGGCTGGATGATGGAGAGGACCTCGATCGCGCCGGGTCTTGCCGCAACCGCCGCCGCCGTGGTCGGGGGCATCGGGGTGCTCTATGTCTTTGGCATTGCCGGAATGTCGGTGATGCTGGACAAGTCCCTGCCCGAGGCCGCGCAGATCGGCATAGCCTTTCTGCCGGGCGATATCATCAAGGCCGTCATCGCGGGACTGGTGACCGCCACGCTGGCCCGCATGCGGCCAGGGGCGCTTTTGTCACGCGCCTGAGCCTTCCATCAGCAGGGCCGTGCCAAGCCCCCCCGCTGCCGCGATGGCGGCAAGGCCGGTGCCTTCCTTCAGCGCATGAAACAGCCGCACGGCCAGGATCGCGCCGGACGCGCCAATGGGATGACCGCGCGCCAGCGCGCCGCCCTGAAGGTTGACACGGGCGGGATCGAGGCCTGCCCCATCAACGCAGGCGATGGCCTGCACGGCGTAGGCCTCCATGATTTCCGACTGTGTCAGGTCCTTGGGCCGCAACCCTGCACGCGCCAGCACCTCGGCAATCGCGGGTACGGGGGCCAAGCCCGGCTCCACCGGGTTGCCGCCAAGCGTGACTGCCGGGCCCAGCCGCGCTGCACGGCGGGCGGTCTGCGCGACCCGGTCCGACACGACCAGCACAAAGGCAGCCGCATCGGCCGCTACAGCCGCGTTTGCAGAGGTGATGGTTCCGGTGATGACAGGCGTGCGCGCGGCCAGGGCGTGGGTCAGGGGGCGCACGAAAGCGTCGCGCGTCTGTCCCGCCAGCGCGACGATCTCGGGCAGATCGCCGGCACGCAGGGCCTTGGCATGGCTTGCGACCGCCCAGTCATCCTGTTCGGATCGCGGAATGCCAAGCCTGACGGCCAATGCCGCGGCAGCCTCCGACATCAGGGGATTGCGGTCGGGCCAGGGGGTAAAAGGTGCCTCGTCATAGGCCTTCGGGGGGCCCCCGCTTGGACTGGTCGCCAGCCGGATCGGGCGGCGCGAATAGCTTTCGATACCGCCCGCCACCACGATCTCGGCCATCCCGCTTTCGACCATCGCCCCGGCCAGCAGGATCGCGTCCAGACCGCCGACGCATTGGCGGTCTGTCGAAAGCCCGGCCACCCGTTCCGGCAGACCTGCAGCCAGCGCCACACGCCGGGCCGGGTTGCCGCCGGTCCCCAGCGCGTTGGACACGATCACTTCATCCACTTGGCTTGCGTTCATTCCGGCATCGGCGAGACAGGCCAGCAGCACCGGCGCGCCAAGATCTTCGATCGACAGGCGCTGGAACGCCCCGCCCCGCGGGATCACGGCTGTGCGGCGCGCGGCGATGATGTAAACCGTCACGGCATATCCCGTTCAATCGCGGCAAGATCGGTCTTGCCAGAGGCGGTCAGCGGCCAATCATCACGCCAGATCAGTGCCTTGGGCGATTTCAACGGCCCAAGCGTTGCCCGGCACGCCGCCAGAATTGACCCTTCACACGCAGGGTTACCGCTGATCGCCGCGATCAACACGCTGCCCCGCATCGCGTCCGGACGCGCGATGACGGCCACCTGAACAACACCCGGTTGTGCCAGCAAGAACGCCTCGACCTCTTCGGGAAAGACGTTCTGATCGGCCACTGTCACCATCCGCCCGGCACGGCCCGACAATATCAGCGACGCGCCCTGCCAATATCCCATCTCGCCCACCGACAGCCAGCCATCGTTCCAGCGGCCCGATCCGGGGTCGGAGGCGTAGTCCTGGAACAGATAGGGGCTCCGGACCCAGACCTCGCCTGCCCGGATATCGATCCGGACCCCCGGATAGGGCTCGCCAACCGATCCGTGGGGCGTGAGGGCGGTTGTCATGGTAATGAAGCTGGTCTCGGCTGCGCCATAGAATTCGTGGATGGCGGCCCCGGGTGCAAAGGCGGTCAACCGCGTCCGCAACTGCGCGTCCAGCTTGGAGCCGCCGATCATGAGATATCGCAGATCAGGGGCAGTCCGGGTCTGACCCTCCAACAGCAGGCGCATTTGTGCGGGGGTTGCGTAGAGATGGGTGATCTGCCTGTCGCAGAGGCGTTGGGCCTGGCGATCGGGCCGCAAGCCGTCCAGCAGATGGACCGCCGCCCCCAGATGCAGACCCTCCATCGCGCCGTATAGCGAGAGCGAATGTTCGAGCCGTCCCAGCACAGCGACAGAGGCATCGGGACCGATGTGGAACAGATCCGCATTGACGTTGAAACTGGCAATCCAGGACCTTTGCATCCGCCTTATGCGGCGCGGTTTGCCGGTCGACCCGCCTGTCAGTGTCTCGAAGACCGGAATCTCGCCGGAGGCTGGCGCGGGTCCGGTGCCGCCGATGCGAAAGCCCCGTTCTGCCGCCGCCATCGCGCAGGCGAGCGCAAGCGCAGCCGGGCGGTCGCCGAAGACCGGCAGGACCTGCCTGACCGGGCGCTGTTCGCGGCCCTGACCGTCAAACAGGCGCGCGGCCTCATGCCACTGGAAACGGGACCCGGCCTTCGGTGCCAGCATTGCCGAAATATCCCCGTCAAAGGCAGCCCGACCCATTTTACAACCCCATGACCCTTAGCGAAACGCCGCCGCAGCCGCCTTTGCCGCTTTGGACAGTTCAGGGATGTCGACGGCCACGACCGTGAATGTGGACCCCGCCGCCATGCAGTGTCGCGCAAAGTCGGGATCAAGTGTCAGAACCGCCGCAGGTTTTCCGGCCGCCACGATCCGCCGGATCGCGTCCTCGACGGCGGCCCTGACCTGTGGATGCCCAAGCTGTCCGGGATGCCCCATCGAAGCGGCAAGGTCGGACGGCCCGATGAAGATCATGTCGACACCGTCGACTGCCGCAATCGCCTCGATCTCTGCCAGGGCGGCGCCGGTTTCGACCTGCACGATCAGGCACAACTCTGCCTCGGCGGTCTGGATGTAGTCGGCAACCGCCCCGTAGCGCGCCGCGCGGGTGGCCGCGCTGACGCCACGAAACCCGCGCGGCGCGTAACGCATCGCACGCACCGCCGCCCGCGCCTCGTCAGCGTTCTGGACGTAAGGGATGATCAAGGTCTGCGCGCCGATATCCAGAAGACGCTTGATCAGCACCGGGTCATTGGACGCCGCCCGAACCGCAGACGCGACGGGATAGGCCGCCAGCGCCTGCAGCATCGCCATCACATCCGGCACATCTGTCAGCGAATGTTCGGTGTCGATGACCACGACATCAAAACCCGCGCCCGCCAGAACCTCGATGACCACAGGACCCGGAATGGTGTTCCAGATGCCGATCTGCGCGCGGCCCGCGCGTATCGCTGCCTTGAAGGCATTGGTGGGCATGATCATTTGGCCACCAAGCGCGCCAGGCGGTGCAGCGCGAACTGGTAGCCTTGCGTGCCGCACCCCACGATCACGCCATCGGCGCGGGCGCTGATATGGGAATGGTGGCGGAAGGTCTCGCGCTTGTGGATATTGGAGATATGGACCTCCATCACCAGCCCGTCATAGGCATTCAGCGCATCCAGAAGCGCGATGGAGGTGTGCGTCAGGGCGCCCGCGTTGATGATGATACCGGCAGACGTGTTGCGCGCCTCGTGGATCCAGTCGATCAGCTGCCCCTCATGGTTCGATTGCAGAAAGCGCACCGAAAGCCCCAGCTCTTCGGCCAGTTCCGAAGTGGCTGCGGCAACGTCGTCCAGGGTCTCGCGGCCGTAGATCTCTGGCTGCCGCAGCCCCAGAAGGTTGAGGTTCGGACCGTTCAGGACGGTGATCAGCTTGGGCATCGGGCGGCTCCGCCATTGGGTTTGGCGCGACCATAGCCGATCCGGGCATGGGAACAAGGTTGCCGGGCGGCCCCCCCGAAAAAAGTGGCGGTCCGTGCGAATGACCGCCGCGGACCGCCAAGGGAGACGTCGTCAGGTC
>JANPKV010000139.1:0-35417 GCA_031426185.1 Rhodobacterales bacterium
GCGGACCCCGCCTGCGGCAAGGTCCATACCGTCGCGCGGAAATCTGTCGCGGTCCGGTTGACTCGGCTCGGACCCGTCGTTACATCCCACCTCGTCGCCCAGATGGCGGAATTGGTAGACGCACTGGTTTCAGGTACCAGCGCTGCAAGGCGTGGAGGTTCGAGTCCTCTTCTGGGCACCAATTCAAAGCCCCAAAATCCAAATCTCTCTGGATTTTGGGGCATTTCCACAAAAAAATGGCCCTTCTGCCCCACAGCGGCAACTCGACCATCGCCGAGTCGTTGCATCACCGCATTTTTTTCAAAGCTGCGCAGACGGATCGACTTCATTTCCAGCCCCGCCCGCCTACGGAGGCAAAGTTACACGCCAAATCCACTTTGGCGGATTCGATCGATTTGCAAGACGCCGCCGCGGATGACGGCTGCAAGGGACTTTTCTGGCGTACAAAGCACCTCGATGTTGGCCAACGGATCGCCATCCACCACGATAAGGTCGGCCCGTCGTCCCTCGGAAACCGTGCCGACATCATCGGCGAGGCCCATGATCGTGGCATTGCCAAGCGTGGCGGCCCGGATGATCTCGAGGTTGCTGAGAACCGCACGGCGGAGCGAAAGCTCTTCGGGCTGACGATGCTGGGTGCCGTGATGCAGATCCGTCCCATGGCCGATGACGACGCCGGCCGAGCGCGCGATATCGATGCTTTCGAGCCCGGACTGAAGAAGCCGAGACATCCGTGCCCTTGTCGCCTGATCCTCTGCCTCGTCGCGCAGCACCGCAAATACCGCCAGCGTCGGTACAATGCCTGCGCCCGCCGCAGCGATGCGCCTGGCAGTTTCCGGTGACAGCAATGTCGCATGTTCGATCGAGTGCACACCGGCGGCAATGCAGTTGTCGATGGCCTGGCTTTCATAAGCGTGCGCCATCACGTAGGTACCGGTGGCCCTTGCCTCGGCAACCGCAACCGCGATTTCCGACCGGGTGAAATGCGGCTCTTCCATCGGTATCCCCGAGAGGATGCCGCCCGAAGCCATGAGCTTGATCTGGGTCGCACCCGTTGACAGTTCTTCACGGACCGCCGCGCGCAATTCAACCGCGCCATCGACGACGCGCGTGATGGTCCGACGTCCGTGACAGACCGGGCAACCCGGATGGGCGGCACCGTCTCGCCCGAAATCGCCTTGGCCCTTGCACTGGGCTATTGCGAGCCCGGACGGGAAAAGCCGCGGACCACGGATCGGCCCTTCTTCGACGGCTGCGGCCAGACCGGCATCTGCTCCCCCGGCATCACGCACCGTCGTGTAGCCGCGCGCCAGCATGTCCGACAGGATACGCAAGGCCCGCGCGGCAACGAGATACGGGGAAAGCTGGGCAATTGCCGGGAAGTTGTCTGCGACGGCTATCGCGTGGACATGAGCATCGATCAGCCCGGGCATCACCGTTCGGCCTGCGACGTCAAGGTGGTCCGCGCCGCCTGCCACGATGCGGCCCTCGGCAATGCGGGCGATGCGCCCGCCCTCAATCAGGATCGACATCCCCGAGGCGGTTTCGCCGGTGACTACGTCGAGTATCCGCGCGCCTGTAAGAAGCAGATTCGTCATGCCGTTACCTTGTTCGTCCGGGCCTATCTCCTTCGGTCCAATTCAGTCGGGCGACGGGACAAAAAACACGTCTTGTGCCTGAAAGCCGAGAAGAACTTCTTCGCCCGGGCGGGCGGGCAGCGCGCCAAGGTTGGGTGTGCGCAGCGAAAGATCCGTCCCCTGTGCAGACAGTTCAAGCCGGTAGTCCGGTCCGGTGAAGGAAACGTCCACCACCCGGGCCGGAAAGGTGATCCACCCCGGGCGGTCGCCCTCCATCAAGCGCAACCGTTCGGGCCTGATACCAAGATGCACCCGGCCGCTTGCCGCCTGCAGCGCTTCGGGAAGCGGAATGATCGCCCCCCCCGCCAGCCCAAGGCGAAAGCCCCCAACCGGGTCAGCCGTCGCCGGCAGCAACGTGCACTCCCCCAGAAAGCGCGCAACAAAGGCGTTGGCCGGACGATCATACAGGGCGGCGGGGGGCCCGGACTGCTCGACCCGGCCCTGGTTCATGACGACCACCCGGTCGGACATGTTCGTTGCCTCTTCCTGATCGTGGGTGACGTAGACGATGGTCACCCCGATGCGACGGTGCAGCGCGCGGATCTCGCTTTGCATCGCGGTCCGCAGGTTCTTGTCAAGGGCACCCAACGGCTCGTCCATCAGTAGGATGTCGGGGTCGAAGACAAGGGCCCGGGCAACCGCCACGCGCTGCTGTTGTCCGCCCGAAAGCTGACGCGGCAGTCGTCCAGCCAGGCCCTTCAGGCCGATCAGGTCGATCACGGACTCTACCTTGCGGCTGCGCTCGGTTGCGGAAAGCCCGCGCATCTCCAGCGGAAATGCAATGTTCTCGGCCACCGTCATGTGCGGGAAAAGTGCGTAGTTCTGAAACACCATGCCGATATTGCGACGCGCCACCGGGATGTCGGCCACTTCACGGCCGCCGATCCGGATCGTGCCCGAGGTCGCATCATCATAGCCGGCGATGATCCGCAGCAACGTCGTCTTGCCTGACCCCGAAGGCCCCAGAAGGGTGCAGAACTCACCCGCGTCAATGTCGATGTCGACAGCCTCGACGGCGGTGACCGAGCCATATCTTTTTGTCAGGGCCGCAAGCGCGACAGTCTTACCGCTGAGAGAGGTATTTTGCGTCATTGGCGTTTCCGGATGAGCAGGCTTGCCAAAAGCGCTGCAAGGGCGAACAGGATGAGGATGACGGCCACGGCAATGATCGCCGGGTCGATATCGTCCAGAGCACCTTCGTAGATGACGCGTGGCAATGTGCGCGACTTTGCCGTTGTCAGGAATAGGGCAAGAACGACATCGTCAAATGAGGTGATGAAAGCAAAGACGGCCCCGGCGGCGATGCCGGGAAGAAGTGAAGGCAGCATCACGCGGCGGAACATCACGGGCCATGATGCGCCAAGCCCGATCGCGGCAAGTTCGAGGTTCGGGTCAAAGCTGCGCAGCGCCGCGCGCACGGTGATATAGACGAAAGGCAGGGCAAGCATGGCGTGCCCGAAGGCAAGCAGTTCGTGCGAGCCCATGAACGGTCCGCGCGCGTGGCTGTAGTACAGCGATATTGCCACGATGATCGGCGGCACGACCAGCGGTGCCACAAGAATGATTTCCAGCAGCCGTGCAAACGGTCCCCGCAGACGCGACACAATGATCGCCGCAAGCGTCCCGAAGGCCACGGCCGCAACCACTGCAATCGCCGCGACACGAAGACTGGACAGCAGGGCCGCAAGCCATTTCGGGTCTGCCGCAAGCTTGCCGTACCAGCGCGCGGTCCACTCTGCCGGCGGGAACTGGATGAACGGCGAACTTGCAAAGCTCAGGGGAAAGACGACAAGGATCGGGGCAAGCAGGAAGAACGCCACGATCAACCCCAGGACAAGAGCCACGCGCCAAGCACCGCCGCCGCCCTTGCGTGCCAGCCGGGGGTCGATTGCGGTGCCAGTCTCGGATGCGAACAGCCGGTCGAAGCCATAGTATCGCTGGAACACGAAAAAGACCGCAAGCGTAGAGCCAAGCAACACAAGGCTGAGCGCAGAGGCCATGGCCCAGTCTAGCTGCTCCTGCATGTGATAGCTGATCATCTGCGCCAGCATCTGCTGCCTCGGTCCGCCCATGAGCGCGGGCGTGATGTAATAGCCGATCGCACTCATGAACACGATCAGCGCGCCAGCCGCAGCACCCGGCGCGGTAAGCGGCAGGATGATGCGGCCGACGAGCGTCGCAGTCCCTGCGCCAAGTCCCTCCGCCGCCTGAAGGAGCTGCCCGTCAAGCGCGCGGAATGCAGCATAAAGGGGCAGTACCATGAAGGGCAGCAGGACATGGACCATGCCAATGATTACCGCGGGAAGATTGTAAAGAAATGCCACCGGCTCATCGACGATACCAACCCCCGTCAGCGCGGTGTTTACCGCCCCGTTGCGCTGTAACAGCACCATCCAGGCCGCAGTTCGCACGAGTGCGCTGGTCCAGAAGGGCAGGAGCACGACGAAAGTCAGGATCCGCGCGGTACGGGGCGGCACGCTGGCCATGAGATAGGCAAGGGGATAGGCGGCCAGCAGCGCGATTGCCGTAACCAAGCCAGCGATGATGAACGTGTTTGCAAAGGCACGTTGGTAGATGACCGAGGTCGTCATCTTGGCGTAGGCATCCAGACTTCCGCCCTCGTCGAAACTGGCCATCATCAGTGACGCGATGGGCCAGACAAAGGCCACAAGCATGATCGCCAACACCGCAGCGCCCAGAAGCTGGGTCACGGTGGGAATCATCCGTCCGACACTTTCTGCAGCCCTGCCGCCAGACCTATTGTGCATCAGCTTCACAACAGCGCGGTTCCGCCAACCAGAAGCGCGCGCGGGAAGTTCGTCAACCGCTCCGCCCCGCTTTCGGTGACCATGATGGTTTCGGACATGCCAAAGCCGTCGACCAGCAGGTAGGTGTGGAATGTCATGCCAGGTTCAAAGCACCAAGTCGCCTCGGGCGTTGCCTCAAGCGGTTCGGCATCGGTCGGCGGCATGAGCAGCCCGACCGAATAGAAGGTCTTGTTTGCGTAAGTCTCGACCAGGCCAGTTCCGACGATGCCCTCGCGATAGATCCGGTCGGGAACAGACGCCGGGACGCCCGGGGCAACGGCGCCAATCGCCTGATCCTGAATGGCGATCAGGTCGGCAGCCATCGCGCGTTCGGCCTTGGTTGGCGTGCCGATCTTTATGGTACGCATGAACCGCGCGTTGTAGTGGCGGGTATGAGGTGTCGGTTCGTATTGCAGCGTGTCGCCGTCCTCGAGCTTGCGGTTCGTGTAGCCGCCATGCAGATGGCGTGCGCGTTCGCCCGACGACAGGACGCCGGGGCCCGGCGTGTCACTGCCCGCCCGAATAAGCGCGGCGGCGGCCGTGGCCGCGACATCAATCTCGCTTGCCCCGGGGATCGCACATCCGACAGCGGCTCGCATCGCGGCCTCTGCGGCCTTTGCCGCGATCCGCTGATAGGCAATCTCGGCCGGCGACTTCACAAGGCGAAGCCGGGCAGGCATCGCGCCGACATCGACCAGGGTCGCCGGGGCCAGGCCGTCGCGGAGTGCCGTCAGGCGGGCTGGGCTCATCGCCCAACAGTCCATTTCCACCCCAAGCCGCTGCGCCCCGGGCAACCGGTCGTGCAGTGTCTTCAGGGTCAGGGCAAGGCGATCCTCGCCATCGCGCCAATAGACGACATCGCCGAAGGCGCATGTTCTTTCGGCGTAAAACCTTGAAACATTGCGACAAATCAACGTCGGCTCACCCGAGCGCGGGATGATGGCAACCTGATAGCCGCTGTAGGCCCGGGTGTAGTGCCCCGTCGTCCAGGTGATCGTCTCGGGCTGAAAGGCGATCAGCACATCAAGATCTAGCTCGACGAGTGCGCTTTGAACACGGGACAAGCGGGAGTGGAACTCGGCTTTCTCAAACCACATCAGATCAACCATCGTTCCGCCCCCGCCCATCACTCAGGTCACTGCTGCATGAGCGTGTTGTAACGCTCGATCATGGCGGGCTCGTTGGCCAGCCACCAATCGACGTTGAGAAACAGCGACTGCGCAAGGTTCTCTGGCGAAGAGGGCAGACGCTGCCATTCCTCTTTCGGAATGAAGTCCCATGCACCCGGCGTCACCGGACCGTAGGCGACATACTTGTGAAACTCGGCCTGCGCCTTGGGCGAAACAGCATGGTTCAGGAACTGGATCGCCGTTTCGCGGTTCTTGGCACCCTTCACCAGCATGAAGTAGCCGACTTCAGCGACGGCCCCGTTCCAGACGGCCTTGATAGGCAGCCCTTCCTTGATGCCTGCTTCGATCCGGCCGTTCCAGCCGTTCGACATGACGACTTCGCCACTGCCCAGCAACTGTGCCGGCTGCGCGCCTTTCGACCACCACACCGCAATATGCGGCTTGAGAGCCTCGATCTTTGCAAAGGCACGGTCCTGCCCTTCGGGGGTTGCGAGAATGCCATAGACCTCGGCAGCGGGAACACCATCGGCCATCAGCGCGGCCTCAAGCACGGTATTCGGCGATCCGAACATCGCGCGCTTGCCCGGAAACTTTTCCGTATCCCAGAAATCGGCCCACGAGGCCGGTTGAGGTCCGCCATCCGGGAATGCCGTGGTCGAAAAGGCAAAGTTGGTCGAGAAGATTTCGGACGGCACACCGTACTTGTTGATGATTTCGGGATAGACATGCGCCTGATCGACCATCTCGCTCGTGATCTCTTCGAACAGACCAGCCGCCGCGCCACGCGCGACCCCAAGACCACCATCCGTGACGATGTCCCATGTTACCGTGCCGGTTTCGACCATCGCCTTGATCTTGGCCGTTTCGGGTCCGGTCTCTTCAAGGACGTTCGCGCCGGTTTCAGCCTTGAAGGGGTCCAGCCATGCGGCGCGGATCGCGTCCTGATAGGCACCGCCCCAACTGACAAACACCATTTCCGCAGCAAGCGCCGGCGGCCCCGCAAGGCCGAATGCTGCAATCCCTGCAAAAATTCCGGCTCTTAGTGTCTTGTTCATTTCGTTCTCCCTTCTGTTGTTGTCGGATCTGTTGTTGTCGAAGATTTCTAGATTGGCTGGCACCGCCGAACAAAAGCCGACAGCATTTTGAGGCCACCTGCGCTGTCGCGGGCACTGGCGATCAGGGCATCCACATCCGCGCCATCCTTTTCAAGCGCGGCGCGGCACTTGCCGAACCAGGCGGCACCATTGTTTGCATTGACCTCCGGATGGCCCTGAATGCCCCATACGGGCAGGTCGCGGTACCGCCAGACGTGGTTCGGGCAGTCGTCGCTGCGTGCCAGGACCACCATGTCGGGATGATCCGCCCGCACCTCGTCATTGTGCCAGACGAACATCTCGACCACAGGCGAACAATCTCCGGTCATGGCATCCGACCCGGCGGCGTCGGACAACGGCAGAGGCGCATAGCCAACCTCGCAGCTGCCGCGCCGAAATACCTGATCACGCCCGCAAAGGGCGGAAGCCAGGATCTGGCTGCCAAAGCAAAGCCCGAGCATCGGGATGCCCGCATCAGCCACCGTGCGGATGAAGCTGTGCTCCCTCGTTATGAAGTCGTGCTTGTCATACGAACTCAATGGGCTGCCAGAGAGAATGAAGCCATCGAAGCTTGCAATATCCGTCGGGAAGTCATCGCCGAACGCCCAGAAACGCTCCAACTTTGCACCCAGAGCCGCCATCTGCCCAAAAAGATCGCTTGTGTCGTCACGCGAAGCGCCGTTCTCGAGATAGGCAATACGAATCATCGGTGTGCCTCGTTCAGGTCTGCCGAATCCTCTTTGCCTGCCGACAGGCGGCGGAGGATGCTGGTGCGGACATTGTCGATGTGAAGCGTGATTGCAGCCTGTGCTTTCGCACTGTCGCCGACACGGATCGCATTCAGGATAAGCAGATGCTCTTCGCAGGATGGCCGGAAGCGTTCCGGAACCCGCCGCATGTCAAACATGGATGTCTTGCGCCGCAGATCGACAACGATGGCGCGCAGCGTCTGATTGCCGCCGGCCCGTGCGATCCCTTCATGAATATGATCATCAAGCAGATGATACTCTTCTGCCGTAACCACTTTCGCGGCAAGCAGCGCTTCGACCCGGGCGACCAGACCCTCGATCTCTTCGATGACCATTTGGCCTGTCGCAAGCCCGACGGCTTCGACCTCGAGCACCCGGCGCACGGCGAGAATTTCCAGCACCTCGGAAATGGTGACCCGGTTGACCATCATGACGCGCGGAGAAACTCGCTGAATCAAGCCCTCACCCTCAAGTCGGCTGATCGCCTCCCGTACCGGTGTGCGTGACAAGTTCAGCAACCGCGCGAGAAGTCTTTCCTGGATTATCGAGCCGCCCGGCAGCTTTCCCGCCACCAGCGCGTCAAGGATCTGATCATAGGCAATCGAGGAAAGGCTGGGGGGAGAGCCTCCGGCTTCCAGAGCGTCGAGAGTTTCACCCAAGGATTGCGCCGGCATGGTGATCGCCCACAGGTAAGATGCCGTTGAAGTTCTGTTGGTATACCGTTAACATTCCACAAGCAACAGCTTTTGACCGGAGGCCGTCTAAGTGCAAGGCACAGCGATCCATGAGGCATTGGACGGGCTTTGCGTCATCGCGCCCACCCCCTTTTCCGACGATGGCACCATCGACGCGGCGAGCACCGATTCCATGGTCGACTTCTTCGCCGCAAGCGGGGCAAAGGGGCTGACGATCCTTGGCGTGATGGGCGAGGCACCAAAGCTCGCCCCCGAGGAAGCACGTGCTTTCATCCGGCAGGTGATTGCCCGCACCGGCGGACACATTCCCGTCGTCGTCGGGGTAAGTGGGCCAAGTTTTGCAGCCATGGGAAACCTCGCCCGATTTTCCATGGATGCCGGAGCCGGGGGTGTCATGATCGCCCCGCAGCCCGGACTACAGGGCGACGAGGCTGTCGAACGGCATCTTGCGGCGGCCTTCGCTGCCGTGGGTTCCACGGTACCCATATGCCTGCAGGATTTTCCGCCCATCAACGGCGTGCACATATCCGTCCGGACTGTCGTCAGGCTGACGGCGGAACACCCCAATCTCGTGATGTTCAAGCATGAGGATTTCCCCGGCCTGAACAAACTCTCCCGTCTTCGCGCAGAGGCGTCTGCCTCGGGCGGTCGCAGGCTGAGCGTTCTGGTCGGCAACAGCGGCGTCTTCCTGCCGCACGAACTCGACCGCGGGGCAGACGGAGCGATGACCGGTTTCGCATTCCCCGAAATGCTTGCCGAAGTGTGCCGGCGGCATGCCGCAGGTGACCGCACCGGTGCCTATGATCTGTTCGACGCCTATCTGCCGCTTGTACGTTACGAACAGCAGCCGGGTATTGGCCTTGCCCTTCGCAAGGAGATTCTGCGACGCCGAGGTGTCCTCCGAAGCGCCGCAGTCCGTTCCCCGGGCCCCACCCTGAACGGAACCGACCATGCCGAACTGCTTTACCTGATGGGCCGCCTGAACCCGGATGCGCGCTCTGTTCTGATTTCGACCGTGGGCCTTCCCTAGGCGTTTGTTTTCGTCGCGGAAAGGCGTGGTCGACCCACGCCGGAAAATGGAGCGTACAACATGGCAGCCCGCAGAATCCTGCTGACCGGCATCGGTGGAAGCATCGGAACAGGCGCGCTGAAAGCCTTGCGTGCCGCAGGTGACGAGGTGATAGGCCTCGCGCATATGCCCGACGAGGATGCCGCCATCGTCGCCGATTTCACGGATGACGATGCGCTTGCCAGGGCGGTAAGGTCTGTTTCCGAGCCGCTGGATGGCATCGTGTTGGCGCACGGCATCCTTGAACCGGGGCCGGTCGAACAAGTGTCGCCCAGTCACTGGCGCCGGATGATGGATGTCAACACCAACAGCCTTTACACGATCATCCATTCGGCTTTGCCGGGATTGCGCGATGGGGCTTCGGTCGTTGTCGTCTCGTCCACGGCCGCATTCGACCACAGCCCTGTCGGCGGCCCGCATTACACCGCCAGCAAATGGGCGGTGAACGGAATGGTGCGACATCTTGCTTTTGATCTGGGGCCGCGTCGTATCCGGATCAATGCCATCTGCCCAGGTCTTGTCGAAGGGCCCATGGGCCGGGCGTTGCTTACGCGCGAACAGCATGCCAGTTCGCTGCTGGAAATCCCGCTGGGGCGACCAGCCGATCCGTCCGAAGTTGCTGACCTTGTGATGTTCCTGCTGGGGCCCGCCTCGTCCTATATCACAGGCGCGCTTGTCCCCATTTCAGGCGGATACCGCTAGCTGGCCTCGCGCTGGGGTCACTCCAGGGTTACTAACCCGATCGAACGCCTGAACAAGGAAGTGAAGCGCCGCGCCGGTGTCGTCAGAATCCTTCCCGAATGACGCGGCCATCACCGCCGCACCGCCTTAAAGCGCAGGCTTCGCTCGACCGTCAGGACGTGCAAGGAGCCACCGAGGTGGACGGTCACATCATCAAACTTAGCCTTTGCGCGTGACAAGACGGGTTTCAAGATAAGAGGATAGCGCCTCGGACCCGCCTTCGGTGCCGTAACCCGACTCTTTCATGCCGCCGAAGGGCACTTCGGGCAGGGCCAGACCCAGATGGTTGATCGACACCATTCCGGCCTCGACCTCGGTGCCCAACTGGGTCGCGGTCGCCGTGTCGCGGGTAAAGGCAAAGGCGGCCAAGGCGAAGGGCAGGCGGTTCGCTTCGGCAATCGCGTCACCCAGAGCGGTAAAGCGGTTGACGATGGCGACCGGGCCGAAGGGCTCTTCATTCATGATCCGCGCGGAAGGCGGCACGTCGCCCAGCACGGTTGGCGCAAAGAACCACCCTTCGTTGCCGATCCTCCGCCCGCCGGTCAAAAGCCGCGCACCCTGTGCAACGGCATCGTCGATCAACGCCTCCAGCGCGGGAATGCGGCGCGAGTTGGCAAGAGGGCCCATTTCGGTTTGGGGGTCCATCCCGTTGCCCACCCGCACCGCGGCCGCCATCGTGGCAAACCGGTCGGCAAAGGCATCGGCCAACTGGTCTTGCACAAGGAACCGCGTGGGCGAGACGCAGACCTGCCCGGCATTGCGGAACTTGTTCGGCACCATGGTCGCCAGCGCCAGGTCCAGATCGGCATCGCCGGCCACGATCACCGGCGCGTGCCCGCCCAACTCCATCGTGGCGCGCTTCATGTGCAGGCCCGCCAACGCCGCCAGTTGCTTGCCCACGAGGGTGGACCCGGTGAAGCTGATCTTGCGGATGACGGGATGCGGGATGAGATATTCCGAAATCTCGGACGGGACGCCGAAAACAAGGTTCGCCACCCCGGGCGGCAGCCCTGCATCGGCAAAGGCACGGATCAGTTCGGCGGGGCTGGCAGGGGTTTCCTCGGGTGCCTTGACGATGACAGAGCAGCCCGCCGCCAACGCGGCCGCCAGTTTTCGCACCACCTGATTGATCGGAAAATTCCATGGGGTAAAGGCCGCCACCGGACCCACCGGAATCTTTACCGTCATCGTCAGCACGTCGGGCGCGCGCGACGGGATCACCTGCCCATAAGCGCGCTGCGCCTCGCCCGCAAACCAGTCGATGATGTCGGCACCGGCGATCGTTTCCAGCCGGGCCTGCACCAGCGGCTTGCCGTTTTCGCGCACCATCAGGGTGGCGATGTCTTCGACCCGCATGCGTACAATGTCGGCGGCGCGGCGCAGCAGTTTGGCGCGGTCATAGGCGGATGTCTTGCGCCAAACCTCGAATCCCCGCGCAGCGGCGGCGAGGGCCGCGTCCAGATCGTCGCGCGTGGCGTGGGCCACGCTGCCGATCCGCGCCTCCGTTGCGGGATCAATGACGGGTATGGTCTGGCCGCTTGATGCCTGACGCCAGACCCCGTCGATGAACAAGAGAACGTCGGGATAAGCGATCATTGAGTGGCCTTTCTGCTGGTCTGGAACATCGGCCCGCCATTTGCGCGCGGAAAGCCGTAGCCATGCACCTGCACCAGATCGATGTCGGATGCCGTTTCCGCGACACCTTCGGCCAGGATCGCCTTCCCCTCGGCGGTCAAGGCGGCCATGATCCGCTGCACGATGTCAGGGGCGGGCAGATCACGCGGTGTGGCAATCATCGGCGCGAGGATGCGCGCGGCATCAGGCGAAGGGCGGGGCTTTCGGTCATCGGGCGCGTAATCATACCAGCCGCCACCCCATTTCACGCCCGTTCGCCCGGCCCGCACCAAAAGGTCACCGGGAGTTTCGGGCAGATCCTCGCCGCGCGCGCGTGCCGCCTCGCGGTTCATAAAACTGATGTCGAGCCCGGCCATATCCTGCATCTCGAACGGACCCATGCCGTAACCAAAGGCGCGCATCGCCGCGTCGATCGCTGCGTGCGGCACGCCTTCGCGCACCATCGCCTCGGCCTCGGAGCGAATGCGTTTCAGCATGCGGTTGCCAATGAACCCCTCGCAAATGCCGGCGCGCACCGGCACCTTGCCCATGCGCCGCGCCAGATCGAAGGCAGTGGCCAGCGTCGTGGGCGATGTTGCCGGCAGCGGAATGATTTCAAGCAGTTTCATCACCTGCGCCGGGCTGAAGAAATGCAGGCCGACAAAGCGGTCCGGTGCGGGCAGGTCCGCTGCGATCAGCCGCGGATCGATGTAGGATGTGTTAGTGGCAAGGATCGCATCGGCAGCGCACAACCGTCCAAGGTCGCCAAACACCGCGCGCTTGACATCAAGGTCCTCGAACACCGCCTCGATCACCAGATCGCATTTCGCAAGGCCGTCCAGCCCGACAGTGCCCGTGACGCCGGCCATCCGGTCTGCCGCGTCAGACCCGCTCATCAGGCCACGGCGCGCGGCGGCGGCAAAGAGACCCTGCACATTCGCCATGCCCCGCGCCAGCGCAGCCTCGTCGCGTTCAGACAGGATCACCGGCAGGCCCGCATTGCGCAGCGCAGCGGTGATCCCCGCCCCCATCGTGCCCCCGCCGACCACCCCCGCCAGCGCGACCTCGCGCGGGGTGATGCCACGCAGATCTGCCGGGCGAGGTGCGGCGCGTTCGGCAAAAAACAGATAGCGCAGCGCCGCCGCTTCGTCGGAGGCCCGTAGCGCAAGAAATGTCTCACGCTCACGGGCAAGGCCCGCGGTCGCCCCGGCCTCGACCCCAAAACGCACGGCAGCAAGTGCAGCCGGGGGTGCCGTCTGCCCGCGCGCGCCCTTGGTGATCCGGTCGGCTGCGGCCTGCCAGAATGCGGCACCGGGGTCGGCCAACGGGCGCGCGATGGCCAAAGGCCGCGGTGCGCCGGCGACACCTGCCGCAAACTCAACCGCCCGGTCGATCAGCGACCTGTGGATCACCCGGTCGATCAACCCGGCTTCCGCCGCGCGAGGGGTGTCCAGCGTGAGCCGTTCGGCAATGATCGGTATTGCGGCGGCAAGCCCGATCAGGCGCGGCAGGCGCTGGGTTCCACCCGCGCCAGGGATTATGCCAAGGGTCACCTCGGGCAGGCCAAAGGTCGCCCCCGTCGCCGCAACCCGGTAGTGACATCCCAGGGCCAGCTCCAGCCCGCCGCCCAGCGCCGCACCGTGGATCGCCGCAACCCAAGGCTTTGCCGCCCCCTCGATCCGGGCAATCAGGTCGGGCAAGGACGGCTCTTCGACCGGCCGGTCGAATTCGGCGATATCTGCGCCACCGACAAAAAGCTTTCCCGTCCCCGCGATCACCACGGCCGCCACCGCAGTGTCTTGGTCAAGCTGTGAAACGAGGACCACAAGCCGGGCGCGGACGCCAGTTTTCAGGGCGTTCACCGGCGGGTTGTCAATGCTGACAATCGCCACGACTCCGCGATGCTCGAGCAAGACACTCATTTCAGCTATCCTTGGTTCGACGTCGCCCGGACGTTATCCTTGACCTCGGGTTGAACGTCGCGGCAAGCGACCACGCCCTTGGCCACCAGATCGTCGATCCGCGCGGCATCATACCCCAACACGTCACACAAGACCGCACGGGTGTCTTCGCCCAACAGCGGCGGTGCCTTGGCCAGCCGTCCCTTCTGGGACGCCAGCCCCTGCGCCGGACCGATCAACGAGATAGGGCCAATCTCGGGATGTTGCAGCGTCTGGACGACGCCGCGTTCGACCACCGATTTGGCTGCCAGCGCCTCGGACACCGATTTGACCGGGCCGGCTGCCACGTCCGCCTCAAGGCAGGCCGTCAGCCAATGCGCCGAGGGGCGCGTGCTGACGATTGCCTGAATATCGGTCAGCAGGCCCTCGCGGTTCATGGCCCGCTGGTGCGAGGTCACGTATCGCGGATCGGTCGCAAGATCCGGCCGGTCGATCACCTTGACGCAAAAGTCGGCGAACATCCGGTCATTGCCGACGGCAAGGGCAAAGCTGCCATCACTGGCGTTGAACAGTTGATAGGGCACCACCGTGGGATGGGCGTTGCCGTATCGCGTCGCCTCGGCCCCGGCGTTCAGCCATCCGCTGCCCACGTTGATCAGAAGGTTCAGCGTGGAATCGAGCAGCGCCACATCGATGAACTGACCCACGCCCGTGTCGCGCCGCTGATAAAGTGCCGCCAGCACGGACTGGGTCGCCACTATTCCTGCCACCACGTCGGTAAAGGCCACACCCAGACGGTTCGGCGGGCCGTCTGCCTCACCCGTGATGGACATCAGCCCGCTTTCCGCCTGCATAATGAAATCATAACCCGGTCGCGTCGCCTCGGGTCCGGTCTGCCCATAGCCCGAGATAGAGCAGTACACTATGCCCGGATTGATCCGCCGCAGTTCGTCATACCCGATGCCCAGCCGGTCAACAGTGCCCGCGCGGAAATTTTCCACAAGCACGTCGGCGCGGGCGGCCAGATCCAGCACGATGGCGCGGCCTTCGGAGGATTTCAGATCCAGCGCGATGCTGTGCTTGCCGCGGTTGGCGCAAAGGAAATAGGTGCTGACGCCCTTGTAACTGGGCACCGACCACGCGCGGGTATCGTCGCCGCCCTTGATGTTCTCGATCTTCCAGACCGCCGCCCCCAGATCGGCAAGGCTCATCGTCGTCCACGGCCCGGCCAGCACGCGCGTCAGGTCCAGGACCTTGATCCCTTCCAAAGGCAGGGTCTGCATGGTCTTCGTCCTCCCTCGTTTCTGTCAGACGGTCGCAGCCAAACCCGTTTCACGGGCACTTGGAAAATGGCAGGCGACCGCGTGTCCATCGGCCCTCGTCGTGAGGTGCGGTTCCACTTCGGCACAGCGGCTTTGTGCGATGGGACACCGCGTGCGGAAACGACAGCCCGTCGGCGGATTCATCGGACTTGGCACATCCCCCTTCAGCACGATCCGGGCGCGACTGCGTTCGCGCGCCGGATCGGCGAGCGGGACGGCAGACATCAGGGCCTGCGTGTAGGGGTGCATCGGTGCTGCATAAAGCTGACGCTTGGATGCGATTTCCACGATTTTTCCAAGATACATCACCGCCACCCGGTCGCTGATGTGCTGCACGACCGACAGGTCATGCGCGATGAACACGAAAGCCGTGCCGAACTCCCTTTGCACGTCTTTCAGCAAGTTCAGCACCCCCGCCTGAACCGAAACATCCAGCGCCGAAACCGGTTCATCCAGCACCAGCAGGTCTGGCTGCAGCGCCAGCGCTCTTGCGATCACCACCCGCTGCCGCTGCCCCCCCGACAGGGCGTGCGGATAGCGGGCGGCATGTTCCGGGTTGAGCCGCACCAGATCCAGCATCTCGGCCACGCGGCGCTTGCGGTCTGGGGCGGTCAAGTCACTGATCCGAAGGGGTTCCGCGATGTTTTCTGCGACCGTCATGCGCGGATGCAGGGAGGCATAGGGGTCCTGGAACACGATCTGAACCTTGCGGCGCAACGCCCGCATGGCGGCCAGATCGATGGTGTTGATATCCTGTCCCTGAAACAGCGTCTGGCCTTCGGATGGCTCGATCAAGCGCAGGATGCAACGTCCCAGCGTGGACTTGCCGCAGCCAGATTCGCCCACCAGACCCAGCGTCTCGCCCGCCTTCACGTCAAACGACACGCCCGCCACGGCCGTGACCTGCCCGACCTCGCGCTCGATCAGAAGGCCGCCCTTGACCGGAAAGCGCTTTACCAGATTTCGGACCGACAGGATCGGGTCTGCATGGGTCATGCGACACTCTCGGGCAGGGTAAAGGCGAAATGGCAGGCGGCGCTGCTGGCACCCGTTAGCTGCATGGCAGGTGCTTTTTGGCGGCAGATGTCGCGGGCCTGGACACAGCGCGGATGAAAGGCGCAGCCGGTCGGCAGACGGCCCAGCGACGGCGGCATTCCATCGATCGAAAACAGCCGGTCGCGTTCAACCGCCAAGTCGGGGATCGAGGCGATCAGCCCCCGCGTATAGGGGTGTCCGGGGCGCGCGAACAGATCATCTATTCCGGCCTGTTCCACCACCTCGCCCGCATAGACCACCGCCACCCGGTCCGCATGGCCCGCCAGAACCCCAAGGTCATGGGTGATCAGGATCAGGCCCAGCTTCAGGCGGACCTGAAGATCGGCCAGAACCTGCATGATCTGCGCCTGCACCGTCACGTCCAGCGCGGTCGTCGGCTCGTCCGCAATCAGCAGGTCAGGATCATTGGCCACGGCCATCGCGATCATCACGCGCTGGCGCATCCCGCCGGAGAATTCGTGCGGATACTGCTGCAAACGCCGCTCGGGTTGCGAAATGGCGACCAGCGACACCAACTCTGCCGCCCGGTCGCGCGTGGCTTTGCGCGACAGACCGGGATTGTGCAGCATCACCGCCTCGGCAATCTGGTCGCCGACCGTCATCACCGGGTTCAGCGATGACAGCGGATCCTGAAAGATCATCGCGATGCGCGAACCGCGAAGATTGCGCAAGTCGCGGCGCGGCAGGCCCAGGATTTCGCGGCCCTTGAACCGCACCGATCCCGTCACCCTGGCACCTTCGGGCTGCAGCCCGAGTGCGGCCAGCATCCCCACCGACTTGCCCGAACCGGATTCGCCGACGATCCCGAGAACCTCTCCGGGGTCGACATGCAGGCTGATGCCGCGCACTGCCTCGGCAAACTGGCCGTTGCGACCAAAGGCAACCCGCAGATCCCGCACTTCGAACAGCGGGGGCTGGGTCTGGTCTGCGGTCATTTCGACCTCGGATCAAAGTAGTCGTGCAGGCCGTCACCGATGAAGTTGAAGCCAAGGACGATGGTCAGGATTGCCAGACCCGGCCCCAAGGCCACCCACCACGAATAGAACTGCGACGCCCCTTCAGAAATCATCGACCCCCATTCCGGCGTCGGTGGAGTGGCCCCCAGCCCGATGAACGACAACGATGCCGCCAGCAGGATGACCTGTCCCAGATCCATCGTCGCGCTGATCAGAACAGGGGTCCAGCACAGCGGCAGGACATGCTTGGTCAAAACGCGGCTCCGGCTGGCGCCGGCGGCGATTGCGGCCTCGACATGCTCGCGCTCGCGCACTTCAAGAACTTGGGCCCGCATCAGCCGCGCATAGACCGGCCACCAGACGATGACCATTGCCACGGCGGCATTCTCAAGCCCCGGGCCAAGCGAGGCTGCGACCGCCATCGCCAGCAACATGGGCGGAAATGACAACGTCACGTCGACAAGCCGCATGATGGCCGCATCGACGATCCCGCCCAGAAACCCCGATAACGCTCCCAGCGTCGCACCAATGGCAACGGCCACCGCAACGACTGCCACCGCAATGGGCAGGGAATGGCGCGCGCCATGAAACGTGCGGCTCAGAACATCGCGGCCCAGCGCGTCGGTGCCCAACCAGTGATCCCAACTGGGGGCCTGCAGGCGCCGCGCCACCATGTCCAGCGGCGCGTAGCCCGACATCAAGGGGGCGGCAAGCGTGGCCAGCAACCAGAACACCACAATCCCGATGCCAAGGATCATCGGCAGTGTCAGCCACCGCGGGCGGGCGAAACGGCGGATCTGGGGCATGGCGGTCATCTCCTAGCCCAACCTGACGCGCGGATTTGCCAGAACATAGGCCACGTCCGTCAGCAGATTGGTAACCAGAAAGATCACCCCGCCCACGATGGTGACGCCGATGATCGCCGGAAAATCCAGACCACGCGCGGCCTCGACCGCATAAGACCCCATGCCGGGCCAGGAAAAGATCGTCTCGGTCAGAACGGCCCCGGTCAGCAGATAGGCAAAGGAATAGCCGATCACCGTCAGGGTCGGCACCATGGTGTTGCGCAGGGCGTGGCGGATCACGACGCGGAACTCTCCCGCACCTTTGGCGCGCGCGGTCAGGATGAATTCGCGCGACAGCACGTCCAGCATGTTGGCGCGCACGAGTCGGGAAATCGTGCCCGCCACCGCCCAGCCCAGCACGAACGCCGGCAAGATCAGGTGCCACACCGCGTTGACAAACAACTTCCAGTCGCCCGCCAGAAGGGTGTCGATGGTCATGAACCCGGTCACCGTGGGGGGCGCTGTGGCGCGGGCATCGAGCCGCCCCGGGCCGGGCAGAATACCCCATTGCACCGAAAACACATACAACAGCGCCAGACCCAGCCAGAACACCGGGATCGACGATCCGAACAGCGCAAACAGCCGCGCGCCATGGTCGATCACCGTGTTTCGGAAATAGGCGGCAAGCACCCCGAGGCTGATCCCCATGACCGACCCCACCAGCATCGCGGACAGCACCAACTCCATCGTGGCGGGCAGGCGGAACAGCACATCCTGCAACACCGGGCGACGCGTGATGAACGATGTCCCCATGTCGCCTTGCAAAAGGTTGCCGACATAGATCACGTAACGTTCGGGCAGGCTGCGATCCAGACCCCACTTCGCCTTGGCTGCCGCAACCACTTCAGGATTGTTCATCTGGCGGTCCGAAACGATGGCGGTCAGCGGGTCGCCCTTGGTCACCGTGGTCAGCAAAAAGGCGAGCGTCACGATCCCCAACACAAGGAACGGCATCGCAAACAGTCGGCGCAGGACATAGCGCGTCATGACTTCCCCCCGTACGGATGCGCGCCATGTCGGATCTGTCCACGACGCATCCCGCAGTATTGACAAGTGGTGGGCATGCAGTCAACATAATTGAAATTAAGTTTCACTTACGCATCACTTAACAGGACATCCAGACAAAGGACGCAGACCCGATGCGCAAACGATCTTTGCCGGTCGATGGAGAGCTGATCGAAGCCAGCAATCCGGCCGCCTCTCTGACTCGGGGCCTCGATATCCTGCGGTCCTTCACGGCCGACGATACAACGCTGGGAAATCAGGACCTGATCGAGCGGACAGGCCTGCCCAAGGCCACCGTGTCGCGGTTGACGGCGACGTTGGTTTCACTGGGATATCTGCATTACGACACGCAACTGGGCCGCTACAGCATCGGCCCGGCTACGGTTTCTCTGGGCTATACGGCGCTCAGTTCCAGCGCTGTCGTGCACATGGCGGCCCCCCTCATGCAAGAGCTTGCCGACCGGACCGGGGTGGCGACGGCACTTGGCACCCGCGACGGGCTGGAAATGGTCTATCTGGCCAATTGTCGGTCGCAAAGCCCGGTGTCGCTGCGCCTGAACGTAGGCTCGCGGCTGCCGATCTGGCGCACGGCGATGGGGCTGGCCTATCTGGCCGAAATGCGCCCCGAAATCCGCGCTGGCGTGATCGAACAGATCGTTGCCAGCGACCCTGTGCAGGAACAGCGCATCCGCAAGGCGGCCGCAGACGCGATCGAAGGCTATCGGCGCGATGGCTTCGTCGCGATTTGCGGGGCCTGGTACAGCTATATCAATGCCGTGGGCGTTGCATTCCGCCCAACGGACGGCTCGCCCCTTGTGGCGATCACCTGTGGGGGGATCGTGGACATCATCCCGAGGGACATTTGCCTGTCCCGCGTCGGCCCGGATCTGGTTGACATGATTTCCCGTCTGCGCACCCGCCTGAACGGCCAGCCAGAGCCTGCCATCCGGCCCAACATCCCGTATTCCGCAGCCTCTTGATCCTGCGACTGGAGAAGCCATGCCTGTCCCCGTGCTCTATCCCAAGGTCAGCCTTGAAATGCAAAGCGGACGGATCGCGCGCTGGCTGGCCGGGGACGGGCAAACCGTGACAGCAGGGCAGGTCATCTTTGAAATCGAAAACGACAAAGCTGCGGTAGAGGTTGAATCCCCCGCGTCGGGACAGCTTCGCCATATCGTCTCGGAAGGGGAGGAGGTCGACGTGGGCGCAGAGGTGGCACAGGTGCTTTCCGCGGCGGAAGCCGGCGCTTCGGTGCGGCCTTCGCCCGTTACGACGAACCCCGCCAGCATTTCAGCACCGTCCGCTGCGCAACCCACGCCACAGCCGCACAAGCAAAGGGGCGCGCCAAGCGTGGCATCGGCGCGCCTGCCAAATCCCACTCCCCTTGCTCGCCGCATCGCCAAGGAAACGGGCATCGATCTGTCTGGAATGGCAGGCACGGGACCGCGTGGGCGGGTGCAAAAGACCGACGTCATGGCCCACCTGGAATCCATCGCAGCCGGGGCGACGCCAGTCGTCAGCGGCGAGGTGCTGAACGCAGCCTGGCTGCGCCGGGGTCAGGGCATGCCCGTCGTGCTGCTGCACGGGTTCAGCGGCGAATTGAACAGCTGGCGCGGGTTGCTGGCCGGCGCGCGAACGGAATTTCCCGTGCTGGCGCTGGATCTGCCGGCGCATGGGGCATCCCCCCGCGCGGTGCCCGCCGATCTGGATGCGCTGTGCGCGGCGGTCGAGGCAACACTGAACCAGTTGGTGACCGGGCCGGTAGTTCTGGCGGGTCATTCTCTGGGGGCGGCGGTTGCGGTGCGGCTTGCGGCGCGCGCGCGTCTCGATGTGCGCGGTCTATGCCTGTTTGCGCCTGCGGGGCTTGGTCCGGAAATCGACGAGGCCTTCACCCACGGGATTGTACGCGCGCAGTCGGCGGTCAGCCTTCGGCCCTGGCTGGAACGGCTTGTGCATGATCCCGCCGTCATCACCGATGCCTTTGTCGGCACGGTTGCGGCGCAACGTCAGGACACAGGGCTGACGTCCGCGATGGCGGGCTTTGCCAGCCGCTTCTTCCCGGATGGCACGCAGGCGCATAACATCCTGGGCGATCTGGCGGGGTTGCGGCAGCCGGTGCGGGTCATATTCGGCAAGCAGGACCGCATCCTGCCATTTGCCACCACGCACGACTTGCCCGCGTCCGTCGGCCTGCACGCGGTGGATGCCTGCGGGCACATGCCCCAGCTGGAACACCCGGACCTGTCGCTGCGGCTGCTGTCCGAGGTGTGGCGCAGCGCGATCTAGCGCGGCTGGCGACCGTAGGCCCGATACTGGTTGTGCACTGCGTCCATCTCGGACGGCTCCAGCAGAACCGGGGTGCCCATGGCCTGCGCAAGCAGGAACTGCCGTGCCAACGTCTCCAACTTGCCCGACCGGACGAGTGCGGTGTCAAGGTCCGGACCAGTGACGACCATGCCGTGATTGGCCATCAGACAGGCGTGAAACGCCGTGCCCAAGGTGGCTGCCACGGCTTCGGCCAGTTCCGGGCTGCCGAAACAGGCATAAGGCGCGCAGGGCACCTCGTTGCCGCCAAAGCCTGCGACCATGTAATGGAACGGCGGGATCGGCTGGCGCAAACAGGACATCGCCACGCAATGGTCGGGATGGGCATGCACCACCGCCCCCACATCGGGCCGCGCGGCATAGATGCGGGCGTGGATTGCCCATTCCGACGAGGGAACCCAGGCGCCTTGCCAGATACCGTCAAAAGTCATCAGAACGATCTGTTCCTCGGTCATCACGGCAGGGAGAATTCCCGTCGGGGTAATCGCCATTCCTGCCCCGTGGCGCAGGCTAAAATTGCCGGCGGTGCCACTGTTGAGGCCCATTTGCACCGAGGCGCGGGCAGCGGCCACCAAGGCAATCCTTGGATTTGTGTCTACTGTCATCCGCTTTGTCCCTCGCCCTCGGCCACGGCCGTCACCAAGATATCATCCCCACCGAGCTTGCCCGGTTTCAGGAACAGCCAAAGCGGTGCATCGCCATCGGTCAGACACACGCCCAGCCCAAGCCGCCCTTCAGGCATGGCCCGCGCGCCCTGCACGCCAAGGGCACCGACCACCGCCCCCGAGGTTTCGCCGCCCGCCACGACAAAGCGCCGTTGACCCCGGCGGTGCAGACCCTGCGCTACCCCGGCCAGCAACTCTTCGGCCAATCGTGCAGCCCCCAGTGGGCCAAGCGCCGACTGGCTGCGCAACAGACCCGCGGCATCGGCCGCGGTCGAAATGCCGAAGGACCCCGCTTGGCGCGCGGCCCAGTCCAGCGCCATCGCGACCAGCCCGTCTGCGCCCTGCGCATCCAGCAGATCCAGCATCAAAACCGGATGCACCTCGGCAAGCGCCGCCAACTGCGCAAGCACCACCGGCCCCGTGCTGCCCGCCAGCACCGCGACAGGCCCCGCAGGCGGGGCTATCGGCCGCGGCACCACGGCCGTCGGTGCCAGCCGCCGAGCAAGTGCCACGATCAACGGGTCACTGGCCACCACCGGCAGCTCCATCTCCGCTGCCAGTTCGGCTGAAAACGCAACATCTCCGTCGTCGGACGCATCCAGCAGCACATGCCCCACGCCCTCGGCCGTCAGCCGGGCCAGTGCAGCGCGCGCCGCCGCAACGCCGTCACGCAGCGTCAGATGGCCGATCAGCCCGACCGGGTGCGGGGTCTGCTGCCCCAGAAACCGCACGAGGTCAGGGTCGTTCATCGGCGTCAGAGGATCGAGCCGCTTGATCGACTCGGACACCAGCCGGTTGCGGTAAAACAGATAGCCCTGATGCACGGTCGCACCGAACCGGGGAAAGCCCGCGCTCATCAGCACCGGACGGCGGCCGGCGCGGTCTGCCAGGAAATCGGCGGCCGGCCCGATGTTGCCCTGCGCGGTGGAATCGAAACTGGCACAGGCCTTGTAGGCGATCCTTGTGCAGCCCGCCCGGTGCAGCGCGTCATGGAGGGCGGCAATCTCGGCCAGGGCCAGATCCACGCCAACCGTCCGGCTGCGCGCGGCTGCGATCAGCACGCCCGCACCCACCGGTGCCACCGCATCCCGGCAAAACAGGACCGGGGCATGGACGCCTTCGCCTTCCAGCATCCCGGCCACCATCACCGCGCCCGTGAAGTCATCCGCGATGATGCCAAGGGCGGGCGGCATGTGATTGTTCCGTCATTTCGGCGCGCACATTTCGCGCGCGATGATGATCTGCTGAATCTGCGAGGTGCCTTCATACAACCGGAACAGGCGCACGTCGCGGTAGAAATGCTCGACCGGATAGTCCTGCATATACCCAGCACCGCCGTGAATCTGTACCGCGCGGTCGGCCACGCGACCCACCATCTCCGAGCAGAACAGCTTGCAGCTGGCGACCTGCTGGACAATGCGCTCGCCCGCGTCAAAGCGGCGGGCGCAGTCGATCACCACGCAGCGCCCGGCATAGGTTTCGGTGGCGCTGTCGGCCAGCATGGCTTGAATCATCTGGTGTTCGGCGATTGGCTTGCCGAACTGCACCCGCGTTGTCGCAAAGCCGACCGACTCGTCACAAAGACGCTGCGCCTGACCCACGCAGACGGCGGCGATGCTGAGGCGCCCGCGGTTCAGCACCTTCATCGCGGTCTTGAAGCCCTGCCCTTCCACCCCACCGATCACAGCCTCGGCGGGCACCCGGCAGTCTTGCAGGATCACGTCACATGTCTGGGTGCCGCGCTGGCCCATCTTGCGGTCGGGCGCGCCGAGGCTCAGGCCCGAGCTGTCTGCGGGTACCAGAAAGGCTGTCACGCCTCCTGCTCCCGACCCGCCCGTCTGTGCCATCAGGGTGAACACATCCGCCACCGGGGCATTGGTGATATAGCGTTTGGTGCCGGTCAGGATATAGTGGTCACTCTCGCGCCGGGCCGATGTGGTGACAGATGCCGCATCGGAGCCGACGTCAGGTTCGGTCAACGCGAACGACCCGATCACCTCTCCCGAAGCCATGCGCGGCAGCCACCATGCCTTTTGCGCATCGGTGCCGTCGGCGATGATCCCCTGCGATCCAATCCCGTTGTTGGTGCCGATGACCGACCGGAAGGCCGCCGAGGTGCGCCCAAGCTCCAGCGCGACCATGACCTCTTCTTCCATAGTCAGGCCAAGGCCGCCGTACTGCTCGGGGATCGACATCCCGAACAGGCCCAGCGCACGCATTTCGTCCACGATACCCGCAGGGATGGCGTTGGTTTCCTCGACCTGCGCCTCGGCTGGCATCAGCCTGTCACGGACAAAGCGGCGGACGGTTTCGAGCAGGCTTTCAAGAAGATCGGGATCCCGGATCATGGCGCGTATCCTGCCCTGCAACCGGGGTGCCCGGCTGCGAAGATTTCTGTTGCATGGGAGGGTTGGCACGGCTTAGTCTCCGATTCAATAAAAAACGGAATTAAGTTCCACAAAAGCGGCCAGGGATTGGGACGAACCCGTGGGTGCCTCTGCCCAATAAAGGAACGATGATGGTGCAACGGACCCCGCTTCTCCCGTCAGCTCCCTGGTTCCGACTGGAATCGGACGCCTCTGACTGGAACGCAGAGACGCCGCGCGATCTGATCCACTGGTATGGCCAGATGCTGCTAATCCGCCGGTTCGAGGAAAAACTGCTGGATCTGGAAAAGGCCGGCCTGATCCACGGTCCCGCCCATGCCAGCATCGGACAAGAGGCGGGTGCGGTCGGGGCGATGTCGGTCCTGACTGCCGAGGATAGCATCAACGGCACCCACCGTGCGCATCACCAGGTTCTGCTGAAACTGATGAATGCCGCCATGCCAGCCGATTTCGACGTCGTGAAGGACCCCTTTACCGCCGAGATGGACGACGCCATCCACCGCTTCATGGCCGAGATCATGGGCCTGACGCCGGGCTATTGCGGCGGGCGCGGCGGGTCCATGCACATGCGCCACGCAGCTGCGGGGATCGTGGGGACATCGGCCATCGTGGGCGGCAACCCGCCCCACGCGGTCGGCTATGCGTTGGCCGACAAGATGCTGGGGCGCGACCGCGTGTCGGTTGCCTTCTTTGGCGACGGCGCCAGCCAGAACGGCGCGTCTTATGAGGCGATGAACATCGCGGCCGCGCAGCGCGTGCCGGTGATCTTCTTCATCGAGAACAACCTTTACGGGGTGGCCACCCATATCAGCGACATCACGCGGGAAGTGCGGCTTACGTCGCGCGGGGCGATGCTGGGCATCCCGTCGATCGAGGTGGACGGCATGGAAGTGGTCGCGGTGCACCGCGCGATGGCCGAGGCGCGCCGCATCATCGCGACGGACGGCGGGCCCGTGGTCATCGAGGCGCTGATGTATCGCCATTTCCACCAGTCCGGCAGCCGGCGCGGGAGCGATTTCGGCTATCGCGCCGCTGACGAGGAAGACGCATGGCTGGCCCGCGATCCGGTGACCACCGCCGAGGCGCGGCTGAAGGCGATGGGGCTGCTCGATGCCCAAACGCTTGCCCTGATCAACGATACGGTGACGGGCCGCGTCGCCTTCGCTGCCGCACGGCTGACCGAGACGGTGCCGGGGGGCAATGCCCTGCGCATCCCCGAACACCTGTGGCCTGACCCGGCCACACGCGATGACGGCATTCTTGGTGACCTGTCGGAACTGGCGGATGCAAGGATGCTGGACCATGACGGCCTTCACACAAGCCCGACCGAACGCGTGAAATTCGTCACGGCCGCATCCGAAACGCTGGCCGCTGCGATGGACCGCGACCCGCGCATCATAGTGATGGGCGAAGATGTGCACCAGATGCGCGGCGGGGTTTCGGGGTTCACCAAGGGCGCGCTGGAGCGCTGGCCGGGCCGCGTGCTGCCGATGCCCATCTCTGAAAACGGGTTTACAGGTGTGGCGCTGGGCGCGGCGCTGAATGGATTACGGCCGGTCGTCGAAATCATGTTCGGTGATTTCTGCTTTACCGCTGCTGACCAGATCGCACATGGCGTGGGAAAGGTGCGCCACATGTTCGGTTCGGGCTTTCCCGTGCCGCTGGTCATGCGGGTGCGGGTGTCGCCCCATACCGGCTATGGCTCGCAGCATTCCACCGACCCGTCCGCGCTGTTCGGGCTATTTCCGGGCTGGCGGATCGTCACACCTTCGACCGCCTTTGATTACATCGGCCTGCTGAACACTGCCCTGCGGTGCAATGATCCCGTCTTGGTGATCGAACATACCGAGTTTTACCAGCGCGAGTTCGATGTGCCGACGGGCGACCGTGAGTACTGTATCCCCTTTGGCCGCGCTCATGTGGTGCGCACAGGTGGTGCCTGCACGGTGCTGGCGACCTCTGTCATGGTGGCGCAGGCCGTCAAGGCTGCCGAAGAAACCGGGATCGACGCCGAGGTGATCGACCTGCGCAACATCGACCATCATGGCATCGACTGGGACCTGATCGGAAGCTCGATCGGCAAGACGGGCCGTGTCGTCATCGCCGAACAGACCGCCCGCAGCATGTCGATGGGCGCAACCTGGGCCGATGGCATCCAGAGCCGGTTCTTCGACTCGCTCGACTATGAAATCCTGCGGGTGACGGGTGGGCTTGCTGCGCCCACCGTCTCGGCAGCCCTCAACCGCGCTGCGCTAGGTTCGGCGGCGGACATCCGTGAAGCCCTGCTTCGCGTCACCGGCAACTAAAAAAACGGACCTGACAGGGTCCACCATCAGGAGGACGGCACTATGATACTCAAGCTTCCAAAGCGGAAGGCGACGCTTTTGTCGCTGGCATTGATGGCGGCGGTTTTCGGGCTTTCGGTCCCGCAGGCGCAGGCCGAAGAGAAGGCGTTGGTGATCGCCCGCGACATGGACGTGAACTCGCTGGACCCGGCGCGGTCGTGGTGCGACACCTGCCAGATCTACAACACGTCGGTCTATGAACAGCTGGTGACGCTGGACAAGGACAACAAGTTGCAGCCGCTGTTGGCCGCCAGCTGGACGTCGAATGCCGACCAGACCGAATTCACCTTCAAGCTGGACCCTGCCGCCAAATTCTCGGACGGATCGCAGGTTGAAGCCAAGGATGTGAAATGGTCGTTCGAGCGGCTGAAGAACATCAAGGGCAACGCGGCTTTCATTGCCGACCCGATCGTGTCGATCGACACGCCTGACGCGGCGACGGTCGTGGTCAAGTTGTCGGCCTCGAATTCGGAGTTCCTCAATCAGGCGGCGGCAGGCTTTCTGGGCGTGATCAACAGCGACGTGGCCACCGCCAACGGCGCGCTTTCCGATGAGACGGCCTCCGAGAAGGACACCGCCGACACCTGGTTCCTGTCGAACTCGGCCGGCAGCGGCCCGTTCGTGCTGGCCAAATACGAACCCAACTCCGAACTGCGGTTGGCGCGGAACGAAGGCTACTGGCGCACCAAGCCGGTGCTGCCGGAAGTGATCTTCCGTCAGGTTAAGGATGCGGTGTCACAGGCGCAGATGCTGCAGTCGGGCGATGTCGATATCGCGATGCAGATCGACCCAGAGACAGCGAAATCGCTGGAAGGCACCCCGGCCACCGTCGAAAAGGTTCCGTCCTACAACTTTGTCTACATCGCGCTGTCGCCGGGGGCAAAGGCCACGCCCATAGACATGACCCCCGAAGTGCGCGAGGCGATTTCCATCGCGATCGACCGCACGTCGCTGATCGACTTCACTCTTGGCGGTGCGGGGCGTCCGCTGGCTGCGCCGATCCCGCTGGGCTTCCCGGGCGGCGACGGTCATGCGATCCCCGAATACAATCCCGAAAAAGCCAAGGAACTGCTGGCCGCTGCGGGGCACGAGGCGGGGTTCACCCTGCAATCGATCTACCCCGACATGAATGTCTATGGCGTGGACTTTTCGCTGATGATGCAAAAGATCCAGCAGGATCTGTCCAAGGTCGGCATCACGCTGGAACTGTCGCCCGTGCCCTTTGCCAACTGGCGCGAGGCTGCCAACGGCGATCACATCCCGCTGACGGCGGTGTTCTTTGCACCTGATTTCTTTGGCAGCTCGCAATATATCGACGTGTTCGGCATGCAGGAAGGCTCGGTCTGGGCCAAGCGCGCAGGCGGCGAGACAAACCCGGCCATCATCAACCCCCGTCCGGGCGAGCTGAAGACCAAGGCGCTGGCCGCAGCAACGGTCGAAGAGGCGAACGCCCTGTGGACCGAAGCAGCGCAAGAGATGATCAACAACAAGATCATCATCCCGATGGTCAGCCCCGACCTGATCCTTGCCTACGGCCCCAACATCAAGGGCGTGCGTTACAGCGCCTGCTGCAACCTGCCGCTGGCCGAAATCACCAACTGATGTGAACAGACGGGGGCACCGCACTGGTGCCCCCGGTCCCACGATTTCAGGAACCGGACCATGACCGCACTGCTTGGCAATTCCCGAGACGCGGCCCTTGTGGAGCGCGCACGCCATATCATCCCCAACGGCATGTGGGGCCACATGGCCACCCGCGCCATCGCGTCGGGCTATCCGCAGTTTTTTTCCCGCGCTGACGGATGCCGGGTGTGGGATGTGGATGGCAACGAATACATCGACTTTATGTGCGCCTGGGGCCCGAACGTGCTGGGCTACCACCACCCCGAAGTCGACACGGCAGCGCTTGGCCAGCTGGCCAAGATGGATTCCGGCAACGGCCCGACCGAAACGCTGGTGGAATTTGCCGAGCTTTTGACCCAGACCATTGATCATGCCGATTGGTGCCTGTTCCAGAAGAACGGCACCGATGCGACCACGGCCTGCGTGACCATCGCACGTGCCACGACCGGCAAGCGCAAGGTGCTGCTGGCCAAGGGGGCCTATCACGGCGCCGTGCCGTGGTGTTCGCCGTCAGTGGTGGGTGTGACGACCGAGGACCGTGCCCATCTGGTGACCTTCGACTGGGGCGATGTGGCCAGCCTTGAGGCTGCGGTCGCGCAGGCCGGCGATGATCTGGCCGCAATCATCCTGACTGCCTTTCGCCATGATGTCGGGCGCGATCAGGAACTGCCGACCGCCGCCTTCTTGCAGGCCGCCCGCGCCCAGTGCGACAAGGCCGGCGCTTTGCTCATTATCGATGACGTGCGCGCGGGCTTTCGGCTGGATGTGCGCGGCAGCTGGGCACCCTACGGCGTGAGGCCCGACCTTGCCGCCTATTCCAAGGCGATCGCCAATGGCTGGCCGTTGGCCGCGATTGCCGGGGCCAACAGCGCCCGCGCCGGGGCCGAAAAGATCTTCACCACCGGGTCGTTCTGGTATGGGGCGGCCGCGATGGCGGCAGGTCTGGCCACCGTGCGCATCCTGCGTGACACTGATGCTCTGGTCCGGACCGAGGCGATGGGTCTGCGTCTGCGCAAAGGGCTGGACGAGGCCGCCACCCGCCACGGATTTCGGCTGCGCCAGACCGGCCCAGCGCAGATGCCAATGGTGCTGGTCGATGGGGACCAGGACCTGCGCATCGGCAATGCGCTTTGCGTGGCGGCCCTGCGCCACGGGGTATTTCTGCATCCCAAGCACAACATGTTCCTTTGCGCGGCCCATGGTCCGGCCGAAATCGACCGCGCGGTCGAGGGCGTGGATGCGGCCTTCAGCGATATCGTTGCGGCCGGTATCGTGCCAGCCTGATCCAAAAGAAAAGTCCGATGTCCTTCACCGATCATATCTTTGGCGGCTACCGCACGCGTCTGGCGGAATTGCAGGGCAGCCCCAACCCCTTTGCCAAAGGCATCGCCTGGGTCGGGGGCGATTATGTGCCTGTAGCCGATGCAAAAATCCCGCTTCTGGATCAAGGCTTTCTGCATTCCGACCTGACCTATGATGTCCCTGCGATCTGGAACGGTCGCTTCTTCCGGCTGGATGATCATCTCGACCGGTTCGAGAAAAGCCTGAAAAAACTGCGTCTGGTCAGCCCGATCCCTCGGGTCGAGATCCGTGATCGTCTGGTGGAGATGGCGGCGACCAGCGGCATTCGCGATGCCTATGTGATGATGATCGTGACGCGTGGCCTGCGCTATATCCGGCAATACGCCCCCGAGGACTGCGAGAATTTCTGCTATCTGATGGTCACGCCCTATCTGTGGGTGATGGACGAAGAGGTTCAAAAGACCGGCGGTTCGGCCATCATCGCCCGCAGTGTACGGCGCATTCCGCCGGGGGCGATCGATCCCACGGTCAAGAACCTGCAGTGGGGCGATTTCACTCGCGCGATCCTCGAGGCGCGCGACCGGGGGGCAATGTATCCGATCCTGACCGACAGCGATGCGAACCTGACCGAAGGATCGGGCTTCAACATCGTGCTGGTCAAAGGTGGGCAGCTTTACACCCCCCGGCGTGGCGTGCTGGAGGGGGTGACGCGCAAATCGGTGCTGGCCGTGGCCGACAAGCTGGGCATTCCCTGGGCCATCGACGATATCGCGGCAAATATGGTCTATGAGGCGGACGAAATCATGTTCGTAACTACTGCGGGCGGGGTGATGCCGATCACCACGCTGGATCACCAGCCAGTCGGCACCGGGCAAGTCGGGCCCATCACCCGCGCAATCTGGAAAGGGTATTGGGATGCCCATTCGGACCCGGACCTCAGTTTTCCAATCAACTACTACTGAGTCCGCGGTGTCAAACGCAGGCGCTTGACCACGTGGTTTTCTGAAATCCCACCCCGCGAAATGGGGCCTGTGCTACTGCGTGCGTATCATGCCGAACGGCGACAGGATGATCCGCGTCGCGTCCTGTGTGCGAAGCAGAATTCCCGTGATCGGATTGTCGGTGCGCCGCTGGTCGGAATTCAACCAACCCGGCGCCTGCGCAAGTTGCCCGATCAAAGCCTGAAGTTCGGGCGACGTCGCCACGGTAAAGTGGCCGTCGCCGTCGCGGAACGCGCCCACGTCCAGAAAGATGACAGGCAGGTCGGCAATTTGATCAGTGCTGGTAAGGTTTCCCAGACGTTCGCGCATTCCCGTTACCCGTGCCGACACCTTCAGCGCCAGGTCTCGGGGCGACCCAAAGATCACGAAGGGCTGGGGCGGGTTCGGGATTGCCGCCATCTGCGACCGGAACACATCCACGTCGATGTCGGGCGAAATCAGGATGACTGTCGACAGTTTTGCGATGGTCGCGTTCTTGCCTTGCAATGCCATCTGGCGCATCGCCTCCATGGCGATGAAACCGCCTAGCGAGTGCGCCACAAGGACGATCTCGGACGCGCCCTGCCTGTCGATATCACCCAGCAAGTTTGCCAATGCATCGCGCGAGTAAAGCGCCGAGTCCCGGTCATGGATATAACCCAGCGGATTGGCCAGGGACGGCCAGGAGAAATGCACGATCGTCGAGGTTACCTTGAGGTCATGCGTCAATTGCGCGGCGCGGTAGACACCTTCCGCGTAGTTGTTGTTGAACCCGTGCACAAAGACGACGACCTGCCGCCCCGACGCGTTCTTGCGCAAAGCAGACCCAACGGCGGCGTTGAAATCGCTGCGATCCTGATAGACGTTTTCGTCGACGGCCAGCATCTGGCGCGTGGGATCGATCTTGTCGGATGCCGGATAGACGATGGAGCCTTGGTCGCGATCAGGCGGAATCGAAATATCATAATGGGCATAGGCCACCTGCCCCGCACGGTCTGCGCCGAAACGCTCGGGCAAAGGCGCGCCACCGCGCGTTGTGGCCACGAAAACCTCTTGGACCGATCCGACGGTGGCTGCCGAGGGGTCAACGGTGATCACACCCCGCGGGGCGCAAGCCGACACCGAAACAAGCGCCACGAACAGAACGGCACGCAGGGCGTCACGCATGGGCGCTTTCTCCGGAAAATTGATGTATTCACTATGATCGCAAGGCGTCAAAGTCCAGCAGCGCCCGTTACAACATGTGTCAACGCGGCTACCCGCAAAACGGTTCCGACGCCACTGCGGTTGACCCGGCCCCGCTGCGTGATAAGCCACGATGCGTGATCATCACATGGGGCAGGGCACGGCATTGGCCATCCATCTTTATCAAAACGACCTTCCCGATGGGCTGGACCTTGGTCCGGTCGTGGCCATCGATACCGAAACCATGGGTCTTGATCCACGGCGTGACCGGCTTTGCCTGGTGCAACTGTCCAGCGGTGACGGCCACGCGCATCTGGTGCAGATCGCGATAGGCCAGACCGCCGCGCCAAATCTGCAGCGACTGCTGACCGACCCTGCGGTGCTGAAGCTGTTCCACTTTGGCCGGTTCGATATTGCCGCGCTGAAAGAGGCTCTGGGCGTCACGACGGCACCTGTCTGGTGCACCAAGATCGCGTCCAAGCTGATCCGCACCTTTACCGACCGGCACGGGCTGAAATACCTGCTGGCCGATCTTGTAGCCGTCGATGTGTCCAAGCAACAGCAAACCTCTGACTGGGGCTCGGCTGTGCTGACGGATGCACAGCGGGAATATGCCGCCTCTGATGTGTTGTACCTGCACGCGCTGAAGGCGGAGCTTGAGGCGCGTCTGGTGCGTGAAAATCGTCTGGATCTGGCGCTGGCCTGCTTTGCTTTCCTGCCGACGCGCGCCTGCCTGGACCTGATGGGCTGGGACGACACCAATGACATCTTCCAGCACTGACATCCTGGCCGCCGGCGCCCGCGTCATCGCGCGCGAGGCTGAGGGGCTTGTCCTGTTGCAGGCGACGCTGGGCGACAGTTTCGTGGCGGCGGTCAACCTGATCCTGGCGGCCCCGGGTCGGGTCATCGTTTCGGGCATGGGCAAATCGGGCCATGTTGCGCGCAAGATCGCGGCGACCCTCGCCTCTACCGGAACACCGGCGCATTTCGTCCATCCTGCCGAGGCAAGCCACGGCGATCTGGGCATGCTCACGGCGGGGGATGTGGCACTGGTGCTGTCCAATTCGGGCGAAACGCCGGAACTGACCGACATCGTCGCGCATACCCGCCGGTTTTCCATCCCGTTGATCGGGGTCGCGGGGAATGCCGGGTCAACCCTGTTGCGTCAGGCGGACGTGGCGATCCTGCTGCCGCCCGCGCCCGAAGCCTGCGATCGGGGCATCGTGCCCACGACGTCGACAACGATGACGATGGCCCTGGGCGACGCGCTGGCCATTGCGCTGATGGAACACCGCGATTTCACGCCCGAGCATTTTCGCCTGTTCCATCCCGGTGGCCGGCTGGGGGCGCAGTTGTTGTCGGTTCATGACCTGATGCACACCGACCTTCCCCTGGTCACGCAAGGCACCGCAATGGGCGAAGCTTTGCTGACCATGACGCAATCCGGCTTTGGCGTGGTTGGCGTGACGGATGACGCGGGCTACCTCTGTGGCATTGTCACAGATGGTGACCTGAGGCGGCACCTGGAGGGGCTGATGGCATTGACCGCCAAGGACGTGATGACCCCGTCCCCGCAGACGATCACGCCGGATGCGCTCGCGGCAAAGGCGCTGGCGGTGATGAACGCCCGTCAGATCACCTGTCTTTTCGTGGTCAGTGCGACATCGCCCGGGACTGCAGTGGGCATCCTGCATATCCACGATCTGCTACGGGCGGGCGTGGCCTGATGGCCCTGTCGCGCTATGACGTGCATTCGCGGCTGGTTGGCTGGCTGAAGATTGCCTTGCCGCTGGCGGCGCTTGCGATCTTGTCCACGCTGTTCCTTTTTTCGCGCAAGATCGACCCGTCGGTTGCCATCCCCTATGCCGAAGTCGATATCGAGGAACGCCTGCGCGAGCCGCGGATGACAGACGCGTCCTATTCCGGCGTCACCGAGGACGGATCGGCCATCAATCTGCGCGCAGCCGCCGCCGTACCCGAAGCGGATGGCAATGCCCACGCGATCGGTCTTTCCGCCACGCTGGATGCGGCCGACGGCAGCATCACCACCTTTGCCGCCGCGACGGGGCAACTGGACAATAACGCAGGCACCATCTCGCTTGCCGGCGGGGTCAATGTGGAAACATCCGTCGGCTATCAGATCCAGACCGACACTGTCCGGATTGCGCTGGACCGCACGTCGGTCACCGCACCCGGCCTGATCACGGCCGACGGCCCACCGGGAAAACTGACCGCCGACAGCATGACGCTGACCTCCGCCGATCCCAAGGGGGGGCACTATCAATTGGTTTTCACCGGCAATGTGAAGCTGATATACCTGCCCGCAGAATGAGAAGCATTTCAAAGGCCACTTGATGACGTTTCGACCTGCCCTCCTGGTGGCTGCCACAGCCCTTGTCCTGATCAGCGCGGTGTCGGCCTATGGGCAGGCCAAGGTCGCGTTTGGCGGCCTGAAGGCGGACACGACGCTGCCGGTCGAGGTCAATTCCGAAAGCTTTTCGGTCGAAACCGAGACGGGCAACGCCGTCTTCAAGGGCAATGTCCGTGTGGCACAGGGCGAAATGGTGATGGCCGCAGGCGAAGTGCGCATCGTCTATACGCCGGATGGCAATGCCATACAGACCCTTGTTGCATCCGGCGGGGTCACCTTGACCAATGCCGCCGAAGCAGCCGAGGCGGCAGAGGCGGTCTACACGATCGACAGCGGCGTGGTGGTGATGACCGGCAACGTGTTGCTGACCCAGGGAGCAAGCACGATGTCGGCGCAGAAGCTGACCATCAATCTGAAAACGGGGACGGGGGAACTGGAAGGCGGCGTCAAGACGACCTTCGTGCCAGGTACCAAGAATTGACCGCCGTCCCCAATATGCGCGTGACCAAGGGGGATGCCGGGCTTTCTGTCCGGTCCCTGCGCAAATGCTATCGCAAGCGCCCGGTGATCAGTGATGTGTCGCTGGAACTGCACCGGGGTGAGGTCGTGGCCCTGCTGGGTCCGAACGGGTCTGGCAAGACCACCTGCTTTTACGCCATCGCAGGTCTCGTCATTCCCGAAGGTGGTCAGGTGATGATCGACGGGCGGGACGTGACGACCTTGCCGATGTATCGCCGTGCCAAGATGGGGATCGGCTATCTGCCGCAGGAAGTGTCGATCTTTCGCGGCCTGTCGGTCGAAGACAATATTCTGGCCGTGCTGGAGATCACCCATTCCGACCACCACAAGCGTCGCGAACGGCTTGAGGAATTGCTGTCGGATTTCTCGATCACGCATTTGCGCCGCACCCCTGCGCTGGCGCTGTCGGGGGGCGAACGGCGGCGGGTCGAGATCGCGCGCTGTCTTGCGGCGGACCCGAAATACCTGCTGCTCGACGAACCATTTGCCGGGGTGGACCCCATTGCTGTCAGCGAAATCCGCCATCTGGTCCAGACCCTGAAGGATCGCGGTATCGGCGTGCTGATCACGGATCACAACGTCCGCGAAACCCTGGTGATCGTGGACCGCGCCTATATCCTTCACGACGGCCGGGTCCTGAAAAGCGGCACGACCGACGAAGTCGTGGCCGACGAGATGGTCCGGCGTGTCTATCTCGGGCAGAATTTCCGGATAACCTGAGGTTGCAGGCCGCGCGAACCACCATCGCGGCGGGATAGTTCAGGTAAATATTGACAACGTAGTGTCAGGTGCCGCCAAATACCCCCAATGCGTTCAGAACCCACTGAGTCTCTGGCAATGGTTGCAGCTCCGACAGTGGCCCTCGGGCCAAGTCGTTTGCGGTTTTCACAGATTTTTCAGACTTATGCGCCGACCAGCCCAGCGCTGGCCGATCTTCCCTGACATCGTGGCACGAAGGAGAGACCATGCGGTACCAGATCAGTGGCAAGCAGATCGACGTTGGCGAAGCGCTTCAGACCCATGTCAAGGCGGAGCTGGGCGAGGTGATCGAGAAATATGCCCAGCGCCCGACCGAATGCGTGGTGGTGTTTTCC
>JANPKV010000140.1:0-2650 GCA_031426185.1 Rhodobacterales bacterium
CCAGGTCACGGTCGAATTCCGCCGCGATCTGGCGGGTGATGTAGTCCAGCCGACAGGGGTTCAGCATGTGCAGCGGCTTGAACTTGCCGTCCGGGTTCCACCATTCGGCGGCCATCGCCTCGAACTTGGCGACCTCGGCGGGATCGATGGTTGATGTGCCAACTTGCTGCATGAACTTCTCCGTCAATGCCCTTCGACAGTGCCTGTCGTTGCGGTATATAGAGCAGTCATGGATCATCGTTCAGGGCAAAAGCGCGCAGTCGAGTATCTCTATCCGCCAATCGACCCGTTCGATCAGCGGATTCTCGATATGGGCGACGGGCACCGCATCTATGTCGAACAATGCGGCAACCCGTCGGGTATTCCGGTTCTGGTGCTGCATGGCGGTCCCGGTGGCGGCTGCAGTCCCGCGATGCGGCGGTATTTTGACCCGACGGTTTACCGCGTGATCCTGTTCGACCAGCGCGGCTGCGGGCGGTCGCGGCCGCATGCAAGTGTAGTGCAGAACACGACCTGGCATCTGATCGAGGACATCGAGACGATTCGCACCACTTTTGGGATCGACCAGTTTGTTCTGTTCGGGGGCAGCTGGGGGGCAACGCTGGCGCTGATCTACGCCATCACCCATCCCGACCGCGTGCGTCATCTCGTGCTGCGCGGCGTATTCCTGATGCAGAAATCGGAACTGGACTGGTTTTACGGGGGCGGCGCAGGCGTCTTTTTCCCCGAGCTTTGGGACCGTTTCGTTTCGGCCATTGCCAAGGATGAACGCAAGGACCTGATCGCCGCCTACAACCGCCAGCTTTTTTCGGGCAACCTGATGGAAGAGACCCGGCTGGGCCGCATCTGGGCCAACTGGGAAAATGCGCTGGCCTCTGTCCATTACGAAGGCCCGATGGGCGAAAGCCCCGCCGAATACGCCCGCGCCTTCGCGCGGCTGGAAAATCACTACTTCCACAATGGCGGGTTCCTGCAGTGTGACGGCTGGATCCTGCGCGAACGTCACCGGATCGAGCATCTCCCGGCCACTGTCGTGCAAGGCCGGTTCGACATGATCTGCCCGCCACATTCCGCCTGGAAGCTTGCCAGGGGCTGGCAGAAGTGCGACCTGCGCATGGTGCCGCTGGCAGGTCACGCCCTGTCCGAGCCCGGCATTTCCGAAGCATTGGTGCGGATCACAGACACGTTGCGGACGACATTCTAGATCGCGGGTCGCGCGCGCGGCAACACCACTTGCAGACTCACGCGTCTCGGCCTATATCCACCCACAACAGCTGCTTTGGGGTCCAAACCCGAAGCTACCGACTTACCGAACGGGCCTGTCGGCCCGTTTTTTGTTTTCTGGAACCCCTCGTGTCTCATCCCATGTCCGATCTGATCGCCAAATCCGCCATCGACCGTCGCCTTGCCGACATCGTCACCCCCGTGCTTGAGGCATTGGGGTTTGAACTGGTGCGCATCCGGCTGATGGGGGGACGCACCCGCGTGCTGCAGATCATGGCCGACAAGCCCGAGGGCGGGATTGAGGTCGATGACTGCGGCGAGATTTCCACCGCTGTTTCGGCGGTTCTGGATGTCGAAGACCCGATCGAGGAAAATTACGTGCTGGAGGTGTCCAGCCCGGGCATCGACCGCCCGCTGACGCGGCTCAAGGACTTTGACATGTGGTCAGGCTGGGAAGCACGCATCGAGACGACCGAACTGATCGACGGGCGCCGCCGGTTCAAGGGCACGCTGGCGGGGACCGAAGGCGACGAGGTGCTGATCACCCTGACCGAGGGCGAGGCCGAGGTGACGATTGGTCTGCGGTTCGACTGGCTCAGCGATGCCAAGCTGATCCTGACGGACGAACTGATCGCCGAGATGCTGCGCCAGAAAAAGGCGACCGGCGACTTTGACGAAACCAAATTCGACGAAATCCAGGAATCCGAAGGCGGCCCGGGGTCGGACGACGATGACGACTCCGCCGCCGTGACAAAACACTAGGGAGAGACAGATGGCGATTACCTCAGCCAACCAGCTGGAGCTTTTGCAGACCGCCGAGGCGGTGGCCCGCGAAAAGATGATCGACCCCGAACTGGTGATCCAGGCGATGGAAGACAGCCTCGCGCGCGCCGCGAAGTCGCGCTACGGGGCCGACAACGACATCCGCGTCAAGATCGACCGCAAGACCGGCCGCGCCAGCTTTTCGCGCATCCGCACCGTGGTTGAGGATGACCTGGCCGAAAACCATCATGCACAATTGACGGTCAAGCAGGCCAAGGCCTATCTGGCTGACCCCAAGATCGGGGATGAGATTGTGGATGAGGTCCCGCCCGTGGATCTGGGCCGCATCGCCGCGCAGTCGGCCAAGCAGGTCATCCTGCAAAAGGTCCGCGAGGCCGAACGCGACCGCCAGTATGAGGAATTCAAGGACCGCAAGGGCACGATCATCAACGGTCAGGTCAAGCGCGAGGAATACGGCAACGTCATCGTCGACATCGGACGTGGCGAAGGCATCCTGCGCCGCAACGAAAAGATCGGCCGCGAGGCATACCGGATCGGTGACCGCGTGCGTTGCTACATCAAGGACGTCCGCCGCGAGGCGCGCGGCCCGCAGGTTTTCCTGTCGCGCACCGACCCGCAGTTCATGGCCGAGCTTTTCAAGATG
>JANPKV010000141.1:0-23225 GCA_031426185.1 Rhodobacterales bacterium
GCATTGGGTCTGCGTCAGCAAGGGGACGGACGACCCGCCCGGGATCACCGCCTTGATGTTCTTCCAGCCGCCGCGCACGCCGCCGCAGTGACGGTCCAGCAATTCCTTCAGCGGGATCGACATCGCCTCTTCGACGACGCAGGGGTTCATCACATGGCCCGAGATGCCGAACAGTTTGGTCCCGGTGTTGTTGGCGCGCCCGAAGGACGCAAACCAGTCTGCGCCCCGACGCAGGATCGTGGGCACCACGGCGATGGATTCCACATTGTTCACCGTGGTCGGGCAGCCGTAAAGACCTGAACCCGCCGGGAACGGCGGCTTCATCCGCGGCATCCCCTTCCGGCCCTCAAGGCTTTCCAGCAAGGCGGTTTCCTCGCCGCAGATATAGGCGCCAGCACCATGATGCAGGTAGCAATCGAAATCCCAGCCCGATTTGGCGGCGTTCTTGCCAAGCAATCCGGCATCATAGCATTCATCCAAAGCCGCCTGCAGCGCCTCGCGCTCGCGGATGTACTCGCCCCGGATGTAGATGTAGCAGGCATTGGCCCCCATCGCGAAAGCCGCGATCAGGCAGCCTTCGATCAAGGTATGCGGATCGTGGCGCATGATCTCGCGGTCCTTGCAGGTGCCAGGCTCGGACTCGTCGGCATTCACGACCAGATAGGACGGACGCCCATCCGATTGCTTGGGCATGAAGGACCATTTCAGGCCCGTCGGGAACCCTGCCCCGCCACGTCCGCGCAGTCCCGATGCCTTGACCTGTTCAACCAGCGTATCGCGGCCCCGCGCGATGATCTCGGCGGTGCCGTTCCAGTGGCCACGCTTTTTCGCCCCTGCAAGGCTGCGGTCATGCATGCCGTAAAGGTTGGTGAAAATGCGGTCCTGATCCTTGAGCATTCCTGCCTCTTTCCCGTTTAGTCCTGGCGTTTCCGCCAGATCTGATATGTCACGAACATCGCCCAGATAAATGCGGCAATTGCAGCAAGATCGAACAGAAAGACAAACCGCGCCTCCCATCCCATCTTGCCGCCCAGCCATTGCGCACCCATCCACAAGACTGCCGTTCCTGCGACGACGAATGCCACAAGCCGCGCCTGGCGCGCCTGGTCGCGGTCGTCATTGCGATTTGGCCCGTCCTGCATCGGCGCTAGAACTCCTCGCCCGCATCAAGCCGTTTCAAGAATTCGGCCGGACCAAGCTTTGCGATGGCCTTGGCCTGCGGCACCCAGCGGTCTCGCGTCACGCGTCCCTTGAAACCTTCGAGATTCTGGTCGACCCAGGACACTTCTTCCGCGCTCCAGGCGGCCACCTGGTCAAAGTGGAAAAAGCCCAGCTTGTGGCACAGGATTTCCAGTTTCGGCCCGATCCCCTTGATGATCTTGAGGTCGTCCGCCTTGCCGCCGCGCGCGGTCGCCAACGCTTCGGGGCGCTTTGCTGCGGATGGTGCCGACATCGCCGCAACCGGGGCTGCGGTCGTCACCGGTGCCGCCGCCGGTGCCGGAGCAGCGGTCACGGGCGCCGGCGCCACCTTGACGGGGGCCGGAACCGGTTCGGCGGCGGGGGCCGGCTTTGCCATTGGCATTGCTGCCTTCTGGGATGCGTCTATCTTGGCATTCCACGGCATCCCCATGACAAGTCCTGCCAACGTCGCCACGATAGCGCCGATCGCTACCGAAGCGGGCGTGGACAATTCGCCCACGATCAGTGCCACCGCAAAGGCCACGGCGCCCATCGCAACGCCGATCGCCCAGCCCGCCAGATTTGGTGCATTCTTGTTCGTCGCCAGCTTCATCCCATCACTCCCCTAATGTTCCGGCCCTCTCTCGGGGCCTCTTTGGCTCACGTCCCTTTTGTCGTCGCTGTGGTGCCGCCTGATGCCAGAACCCTGGCCTGTTCCACCCATTTGTCGCGGGTGACCCGGCCCCTGAAACCTTCCAGATTGTCGTCGACCCAGGCGATCTCCGCGTCGGTCCAGGCGGCGATCTGGTCGAAATGGTAAAAGCCAAGGCTGTGGCACAGCAGTTCCAGTTTCGGCCCGATGCCCACGATGATCTTCAGATCGTCGGGCTTGCCCGCGCGGGCGGCTTGCAGCGCTTGCGGTCTGGTCTTTTGCGCTGCCGGCGGTGCCTTGGCTTCGGGCGTGGCCAACGGGGTCGCGGCAGGGGCATTGCCATCCGAGACAGGCTTGCCCTTCGACTGGGCCGGCGCTTCCTGGACCGTGATGCCAGAGGCATCGGCCGCGCGCCCGGCACCGGGTTTCGGCTCTTTGGCGGTCGTTCGGGCGGGGGTCGCGGGGGCGGGGGTCGCGGGGGCGGCAGCCCGACCCAGCCAGGGCGTCGTCAGCGCCACTTCGGTGCCGTCGATGCGTTTGACGGTATCGTGCAGGTCCAGCGCCGCCTGGACCGAGGCGTTGCGCGGCAGGCGGCCTGCCTCATATTCCTTCAGGCTGGTCAGGCCGCTTGCGGGTTCAGCCGCGAACCGCCCGGTCTGCGAGCCTGGCACCGGCACCTCGCCCTTGCCAAAGCGCGCGATCAGGTCGGTCAGTTTTTCCGCTGTCAGGTCCTCATAGTAGTCCTTGCCGATCTGGGCCACAGGCGCGTTGGCGCAGGCGCCAAGGCACTCGACCTCCTCCCAGCTGAACTTGCCGTCCGCGGACAGCACATGCGGCTGGCGCGCGATCTTGTCCTTGCAGACCGCAACCAGATCCTCGGCCCCGCAGATCATGCAGGAGGTGGTGCCGCAGACCTGGATATGCGCCACCGATCCAACGGGTTGCAGCTGGAACATGAAGTAGAACGTCGCCACCTCAAGGGCGCGGATATAGGCAAGGCCGAGCATGCTTGCGACATGTTCGATGGCGGGGCGGGACAGCCACCCCTCCTGCTCCTGCGCGCGCCACAGAAGCGGGATGATGGCCGAAGCCTGCCGCCCCTCGGGATATTTGGAAATCTGCCCCTCGGCCCAGGCGAGGTTCGCGGGCGTAAAGGCAAAGGAGGCAGGCTGGACGGCGTGGAGGCGGCGAAGCATTTCAGTATCTCACGACTAGAGGGGCGGATGCCGTCTGCAGGGGCAATGTCGCAACGCACCCCCCTGAAAAGCCACAGGCCTTGTAACGCGACCTCACCGGTCAATCTCCCCGAACACCACGTCCATCGTACCAATGATGGCGCTGACGTCGGCCAACTGGTGCCCCTTGCAGATGTAGTCCATCGCCTGCAGGTGCAGGAACCCCGGCGCGCGGATCTTGGCGCGGTAGGGTTTGTTGGTGCCATCGGCCACGAGGTAGACGCCGAATTCGCCCTTGGGCGCCTCGACCGCCGCGTAGATTTCACCGGCCGGGACGTGGAACCCTTCGGTGTAAAGCTTGAAGTGGTGGATCAGTGCCTCCATCGAGGTCTTCATCTCTCCGCGTGGCGGCGGTGTCAGCTTGCCGCGCGCCAGCACGTCGCCAGGTTCGACCCGCAACTTGGCGATCGCCTGACGGATGATGCTGGTCGATTCCCGCATTTCCGCCATGCGGCACAGATAGCGGTCATAACAGTCGCCGTTCTTGCCGACGGGGATCTGGAACGCGAACTCGTCATAGCATTCGTAAGGCTGGCTGCGGCGCAGGTCCCAGGCAAGGCCAGAGCCGCGCACCATGACGCCGGAAAAGCCCCACTTCTGGATGTCATCCTCGGTCACCACGCCGATATCGGCATTGCGCTGCTTGAAGATGCGGTTTTCGGTCAGCAACCCGTCGATGTCGTCCAGAAGGCGGGGGAACGCTTCGGCCCAGATGTCGATATCCTCGATCAGTTGCGGCGTCAGGTCGACATGCACCCCACCGGGGCGGAAATAGGCGGCGTGCAGGCGCGCGCCGCTGGCCCGCTCATAAAACACCATCAGCTTTTCGCGTTCCTCAAAGCCCCAGAGCGGCGGCGTCAGCGCGCCCACATCCATGGCCTGGGTGGTCACGTTCAAGAGATGGCTGAGGATGCGCCCGATCTCGCAGAACAGCACCCGGATCAATTGCGCGCGCCGGGGCACGGCGGTGCCGGTCAGCCGCTCGATCGCCAGACACCAGGCATGTTCCTGGTTCATCGGGGCGACGTAATCCAGCCGGTCGAAATAGGGCAGGTTCTGCAGGTAGGTCCGGCTTTCCATCAGCTTTTCGGTGCCGCGGTGCAGCAGCCCGATATGCGGATCGCAGCGTTCGACGATCTCGCCGTCGAGTTCCAGTACCAGACGCAGAACTCCATGCGCTGCAGGGTGTTGCGGGCCAAAGTTCAGGTTGAAGTTGCGGATCTTCTGTTCGCCGGTTTCAAAATCCTTGGAACCGTCGTCATAGCTGTTGGTGCGGATATCGCCGTCCATCATGTCGCGTGTTCCTGCGCTGACGCCTTGGCCATGGCCCGTGGCGTGAATTTGTCCCAGCGCACGATGGCGCGCTGATGACGGCCCTGCCCGATCACATCGACGCCGTCATGGGCGCGGACGCTGAACCAGATGAACTTGCCGTCGATTTCGGTGATCTCGGTTTCGACCGTCACGGTGAGGCCGGGCGGTGTCGGGGCCGTATGGTTCACGTCGACATGTGTGCCCAAAGACCCTTCGCCATCCTCATAGAAAGGGGCAATCTGCTCGATGCAGGCCCATTCCATCAAGCCAACCATGTAGCCGGTCGCCAGAACGCCCGGCATGGCCTGAAACAGCGCGGATTCCGGATAGAGCGCCGGAATCGTGTGACCCGGCCCAATTCGGTGTCGGAACGTCCCCTTCAGACCCTTGGCAAGCCCGTCCTTCATTTCGCCCCCGGCATGGACGCCACCTTCTGGTCGCCCGGCAGAATGTATTCCGCGCCTTCCCACGGGCTCATGAAATCGAACTGGCGGTATTCCTGCGGCAGCGATACGGGTTCATAGACAACGCGCTTGAGCACCTCGTCATAGCGCACCTCGGTATAGCCCGTGGTCGGGAAATCCTTGCGCAAGGGATGCCCGCGAAAGCCATAATCGGTCAGAATGCGGCGCAAGTCGGGGTGGCCGCTGAACAGGATGCCGAACATGTCGAACACTTCGCGTTCAAACCAGTTTGCGGACGGGTGAATGGCGCTGATCGAGGGCACCATGTCGGTCTCGCGCAGGGCCAGTTTCAGCCGGATGCGGTGGTTTTGGTACATCGACAGGAAGTGATAGACGACGTCGAACCGGTCCGCGCGCGCGGGGTGATCGATCGCCGTGATGTCGACCAGCGACGTGAACCGGCAGGACGGATCGGTGCGCAGGAAATCGACCAGATCCTCCAGATGTGCCAGCGTGACGTGCAGCGTCAGGTCGCCGTAAGCCACCTCGTGCGACTGCACCGCGTCGGGGCGGCGCAGGGCGATCAGGCTGCCAAGGTCGTTGAGGGCTTCGGACATGGAGTTACCTTACCAAGGTGCCGGTGCGGCGGATTTTGCGCTGCAATTGCAGGATGCCGTATAGCAGCGCCTCGGCGGTGGGCGGGCAGCCCGGGACATAGATGTCGACCGGCACGATCCGGTCGCAGCCGCGCACCACGCTGTAAGAATAGTGGTAATAGCCACCGCCATTGGCGCAGGACCCCATGCTGATCACATAGCGCGGTTCCGGCATCTGGTCGTAAACCTTGCGCAGCGCGGGGGCCATCTTGTTGGTCAGCGTGCCTGCCACGATCATCAGGTCGGACTGGCGCGGGCTGGCGCGCGGGGCCGTGCCGAACCGCTCCAGGTCATAGCGCGGCATGGAGGTATGCATCATTTCCACCGCACAGCAGGCCAGACCGAAGGTCATCCAGTGCAAGGACCCGATCCGCGCCCAGTTGATGATATCCTCGGTCGAGGTCAGCAAGAACCCCTTGTCGGCCAGTTCGGCGTTCAGGGCACGGGTTGCCACCTCGGCATCGCCACCTGCGGTATTTGCTCCGGTTGCTACGCCCATGATACGTCTCCAAAAATCTCGTCAGCCGTGGTCGGGAACGCGATCATTCCCATTCCAGCGCACCTTTTTTCCATTCATAGGCGAACCCGATGGTCAGAACGCCCAGAAACACCATCATCGACCAGAAGGCCGTCATGCTGATCTCGCCAAATGCCACCGCCCAGGGAAAGAGAAACGCCACCTCAAGGTCAAAGATGATGAACAGGATCGACACGAGGTAGAACCGCACGTCGAACTTCATCCGCGCATCGTCAAAGGCGTTGAAGCCGCATTCATAGGCACTGACCTTTTCAGGGTCCGGATTGCGCACGGCCAGCACGACAGCTGCCAGGATCAGGACAAGTCCCAGACCGGTCGCGACGCCGAGCAGAATCAGGATCGGCAGGTATTCGGTGAGCAGGATGTCCAAGCTCTCGCTCCTTCAACTGACGACAATGCCGCGCGCACCCTTGGTCGGGGCCCTTCGCTGGGCAAGGGTTTACTCCGCACCCCGGGCGGGGTCAACCAAAGCCGGGGCAGAAATCTGTGGTGCGGCAAGGGGAAGCGGTACGTTCGTGCGGGCGTCACGGATATGGTCCGGTCGCGGGTTCGCGGTGGCGGGGAAACGTTGGTCAGCCTTGGCACCAGCCATCGCGCCGGCCGCCCCCATAGGCGCGACCATGGCCTTGCGCGATCATTGCGCGCGCCACCGAAGCGCCATCCAGGCGCAGCGTGACAAGCGCGCGGTCATAGCGGTCGCGCCCGTCAAATCCGATGTCGATCTGGCGCGCGTCAAAGATCAGCCCGCGCAGAGCCCAGGTCGCCGCTTGGGCTGCCAGAAGTTCCGAGGCACAGCCGGGCGAAAACAGCTCCGGCGCGTCGAATCCCATGAGGCGGGCGCGCTCCATCCCGCGGCCGGTGCACCAGACCGACAAGGTGTCCCCATCGATCACCGACAGGATGCGGCACGTCCCCTCACCGTCGCGTACGGGTTTCATGGTCGCGTTCACGACATCAGCCCCCAATGGCAGCACGACCAGCGCGACGGCGCAAATGCCGATGACCGCCCTGAGATAGACCACCGGGTCAAGCACGCGCTCCATGATCCTGCGCCAGCGCGACGTGGGCCGCCGCGGCGGCAGCCCCATCCCCCATCGCGGCGGGCGGCGATAATTGCGGCTGTAGGGGGTGACCGTGTTTCGGCGCTTTGGTGCCATGGCATGTGCCTGTCCCGTCCGGACGCTATTGCGTCGACGGCACCTCGACGCGGGCCGGGACATCGGCTTGTCCAACCACCAGCACCTCGGCCCGGATGATCCTTGCGATCAGCGCCACATCGTCGGGTGAAAAGGTCAGCGGCAGGCGCATGTCGATCAACCCGGCCAGCACGCGGTCCGTTTGCGGCAGGGGTTCGGTGGGCACATAGGCCCAATGCGCATAGCGGCTGGTAAAGGCGACGGGGTCCGGGGCGCCGAACCATTTCAGCTCCACCCCCCGCGCGCCGCAGCGGGCAACAAGGCTTGCCATGCGCTCGGGCTCCCATCCGGGCAGGGTGAACTGGAACGATGATCCGACATAGACCTCATGCGCGGGACGCGGGATCAGGCGCAGGCCGGGGGTATCTGTCAGCCCAGCCTCCATCGCGCGGTAAAGAACGCCCCAGCGCGCGCGCCGATCTGCAAGGGTTGCCAGCTGCGGGCGCAGGATTGCGGCGCGCAGGTTGTCCATGCGGCCCGAGATGTTGGGCACGTCAAGCCGCAGCCGTTCAAACACCTCGGACGGGGGCGCGGCGCGGTGCCGCCCGTACAGCATGTAGGACCCCGACAGCAGTACCGAACGCGCGGCAAGGTCGGCATCGTCGGTGACCAGAAACCCGCCCTCGCCCGAATTCATGTGCTTGTAGGTCTGGGTGGAATAACACCCGATCACCCCGTGCCGGCCCGAAGCCACGCCCCGCCACGTGGCCCCCATGGTATGCGCGCAATCCTCGATCACCTTGATTCCCAACGGGTCACAGATCGCAATCAACGCGTCCATGTCGCAGACATGCCCCCGCATGTGGCTGAGAAGCAGCACCTTTGCGCCGGTAGCGCGCGCCTGACGCCGCAGATGATCCAGGTCGATCGTCAGATCATCCGTCACCTCGACCAGAACCGGCCTTGCCCCAACCGACGCGATCGCCCCCGGCACCGGGGCAAGGGTGAAGGCGTTGGACAGGACCGGGTCGCCCTGCCCCACTTGCAAGGCGCGCAATGCCGTTGCCATCGCATAGCCGCCAGACGCAACCGCCAGGCAATAGGCGGCCCCCGTCAACGCGGCGAATTCCTCTTCCAGAAGCGCGGTTTCAGCGATCTCGCCGGGGGCGGTATTGTAACGGTGCAGCCGCCCATGCCGAAGCACGGCCATTGCCGCCTCGATCCCGGCCTCGGGGATCGGTTCCTGCTGGGTAAAGCTGCCGGTAAAGCGTTCCATCTGATGCCTCAGTTCGCGGCCGTCCGCCGCACCACCGACAGATAGAGCGCAAGCGTCGCAAAGAGCAGCCCCGCCGCAAGATAAAACGCGACATCCGGCGAGGGCACGCCGCGCGCCTCTTGCATGAAGAACCCGAACACCTGCGAAAAGAGGATCGTGCCGATCAGCATGGCCACATTCATCACCGCCGAGATGCCGCCCTGAAGCTCTCCCTGGGCATCCTCGGGCACCGCCTTGGACATCATCGCGACCAGCATCGGATGCACGAAGCCTTCGGGGCCGTGGACGACCATCAGCACCAGGACCAAGGCCAACGACCCCGCAAGGCCGTAGCCCACTGCCACGATGACGGCCGTGACCAGTCCGAAAAGGCAGACCCGCCATTCACCGAACCGCGCCACCACCGGTCCGGTCACGGCGCCCTGAAAGACCGCCGTGATGATGCCGAACGCGGCCAGCGTCAGGCCGACCATCGCCTCGGACCAGCCGAACTTGGCCATGCCCCAGAACGGCCAGATCGCAGGATACACCGCCGAGGCGGCGAAATAGACGAAGAGAACCGCGCATAACGGCACCACGCCTTGATAAAGGCGGAACACCTTGAACGCACCGAACGGGTTGGACCTGCCCCATTCAAACGCGCGCCGTTTTTCGGGCGGCAAGGTTTCGGGCAGCACGAACCAGCCATAAAGCAGGTTCAGCGCCGATATTCCGGCGGCCACATAGAATGGCACGCGGGGGCCAAGTTCCCCCAGCAGCCCGCCAATGGCCGGGCCAAGGACAAACCCCACGCCAAAGGCAGCCCCCACCAGACCAAAGGCACGGGCGCGGTCCTCCGGCGCTGTCACGTCGGCGATATAGGCGTTTGCGATGACATAGGACGACCCGCAGATGCCCGCGACGACACGACCCACGAACAGCCAGAAGATCGTCGGCGCAAGAGCCGAAAACAGATAGTCGACCCCCAGGCCGAAGACCGCGAGCAGCAGCAACGGACGGCGGCCAAATCGGTCGCTCAGATTGCCCATCAGGGGACTGAACGCGAACTGCGCAAGCGAAAATGCCGCGAACATCCAGCCCCCGATATAGGCCGCATCGCCCAGATCCATATGCCCCACTTCGGTGATCAGCGCGGGCAGGACCGGAATGATCAGCCCAAAGCCCACCATGTCCAGAAAGACCGTGATCAGCACGAAGGTCACGGCGTGGCGCGACGCGGCGGGAGAGGCGATGTTCTGCATGGGGCCGAAAGCTATGCCCCGGCAGGTGGACTGTCAAACCACGGGATCATGACAAAAGGCGGGCGGCGATGTCGGGCAGGTCGTCATAGTGGTGCAGCAGGGCCTCCGGCTTCAGCCGCGCGACGCCCTGACCTTCCGGCCCAAAGGTCACCAAGGCCACCGGCACCCCTGCGGCAAGGCCGGTCTTGCGGTCGGTTTCGGTGTCGCCAACGAGCATGGAGCGCGCAACCGTGCCGCCTGCCCGCGTCACCGCAGCGATGTAGGGGGCGGCGTCGGGTTTGCGCGTGGCCATCGTGTCCGCGCCGATCATCGCGCCAAAAAGATCAAGCACACCGAGACGGCGGAGCAGCTCCAGCGCCAGACCCTCTGGCTTGTTGGTGCAGATCGCGACGCCGTAGCCCTGCCGCCGAAGGGTCTCCACCGCCGCTACAGCCCCGGGGTAAAGCGTGGTGTGACGGTCCAGACCGTCCGCATAGGCGGCAAGCAGGTCAGGATAGGCCCGGTCGACATCCGCCTCGGTCCAGGGATGCTTTAGCCGCGAAAAGCCCAGGCGCAGCATCGCCTTGCCGCCATGAAACGCCGTCAGCGTGTCGCGGCCATCCAGCAGGTCCCCATGGCCAAGCGCCTGAAAACACGCATTCGCCGAAGCCAGCAAATCGAGCGACGTGTCCGCCAGCGTCCCATCCAGATCAAAGACAACTGTCCGCATCGGCATCCGCCCTGTAACGTCGCGTGAAGGAACCGCCACTTGCGGCCCCTGCCGCTGTCGGTAAAACGAGCGGCACAATATGGAAAGAGGGCATATGCAGGTCTCATTGATCATTCTGGCGGCGGGCCAGGGCACGCGGATGAATTCCGACCTGCCCAAGGTGCTGCACCTGGTCGCCGGTGCCCCTCTTTTGATCCATGCCATGCAGGCCGGCGCGTCACTGGCGCCGCAGCGCACCGTGATCGTCGCGGGCCACGGGGCCGAGGCCGTGGCCAAGGCTGCCCGCAATCACGATCCGGACGTGCTGATCGCCTTGCAGGACCAGCAACTTGGCACCGGCCATGCAGTGGCGCAGGCTTTGCCCTTGCTGGCCGACGCGACCGGCAAGGCCATCGTTCTTTACGGTGACACGCCGTTCCTGACCTCCGAGACGCTGGAGAAACTGGCGGCGTCCTTGGCCGATGTCACCGTGCTGGGGTTCCACAACTACCACAACCCGCCGCGCTATGGCCGGCTGATGATGGACGGCGACGATCTGGTCAAGATCGTCGAATACAAGGACGCCACCGCCGATCAGCGCGCGATCACCTTGATGAATTCCGGCGTCATCGCATGTGACCTTGCGGTCCTGCGCGATCTTGTGGCGGGGCTGTCGAACAATAATGCGGCCGGCGAATACTACCTGACCGACATCGTCGCGGCAGCCCGTGCGCGCGGGCTGTCGGCAACCGCAGTGACCTGCCCCGAGGCCGAGACGCTGGGCGTCGACACCCGCACCGGTCTGGCCGAAGCCGAGGCCATCTTTCCGGCCCGCGCGCGGGCCGAGGCGCTGGACAACGGCGTCACCATGACAGCACCCGACACCGTCTTTTTCGCCTATGACACGCATATCGGCCGCGACGCGGTCATCGGCCCCAACGTCATCTTCGGCCCCGGCACGACCGTCGAATCCGGGGCGGTGATCGAGGCGTTTTGCCACCTGACCGGCTGTCACATCAGCCGGGGCGCCACCGTCGGGCCATTCGCCCGCCTGCGCCCGGGGGCGGAACTGGCCGAGGATGTGCATGTCGGCAACTTCGTTGAAATCAAGAATGCGATCCTGAGCGAAGGCGTCAAGGTCGGGCATCTGACCTATCTTGGCGATGCCGAGGTGGGCGATTACACCAATGTCGGTGCGGGGACGGTGACCTGCAACTATGACGGCGTGATGAAGCACCGCACCGTGATCGGCAAACGCGCCTTCATCGGGTCGGCGACAATGCTGGTGGCGCCTGTGACGGTCGGCGACGGCGCGATGACAGGATCGGGGTCCGTCATCACCGAAAACGTGCCCGCCGAAGCTGTCGCCATCGGGCGCGCGCGGCAGGTCACGAAACCCGGGCTCGCGACGAAATTGTTCGAAAAGTTAAAGGCTATCAAAGTTTCACAGCAAAAAGGTCAGTAAAATGTGCGGTATTGTGGGAGTCCTGGGCAACAATGAAGTTGCTCCGCTACTCGTCGAGGCGCTGAAACGACTGGAATATCGTGGCTATGACAGCGCAGGTATCGCCACCGTCAACAGGGGCAGACTTGATCGCAGGCGGGCCGTCGGAAAGCTCGTCAACCTGTCGGATCTTCTGGTTCACGACCCGCTGGCGGGTCGGTCGGGCATCGGCCACACGCGCTGGGCGACGCATGGCGCGGCCACTGTCGGCAACGCCCATCCGCACAAGGCCGGACAGGTCGCGGTCGTTCATAACGGGATCATCGAAAACTTTCGCGACCTGCGCGCGGAACTGGCCACCGCAGGCTACGTTCAGGAATCCGAGACCGATACCGAAACGGTCGCGCTGTTGACACGTCTTGCGATGGACAAGGGCATGACTCCGGTCGAGGCGGCGCGTGCCACCCTCAAGCGGCTGCAGGGCGCCTTTGCCTTATGCTTTCTCTTTGACGGCCAAGACGACCTGATCATCGCTGCCCGCAAGGGATCGCCGCTGGCCATCGGCCATGGCGACGGCGAGATGTTCGTCGGGTCCGATGCCATCGCCCTTGCGCCGATGACCGACCGCATCACCTATCTCGAAGAAGGCGACTGGGCCATCATCACCCGTGCCGGCGCGCAGATCTTCGACGCTGCGGACCGGCTGGCCAATCGCCCCGAGACCCGCATCCAGATCGACAGCACCCGCATCGAAAAGGCGGGATACAAGCATTTCATGGCCAAGGAAATTGCCGACCAACCGGTCGTCATCGCCGATGCACTGAAGCGCTATACTGGGGCCGACGGCACGCTGAACCTGCCCGATGGTCTGAATTTCACCGGCGTCGACCGGGTCACGCTGGTTGCCTGCGGAACTGCGTCCTTTGCCTGCCACGTCGCGAAATACTGGTTCGAACAGATCGCAGGCCTGCCCTGCGACATCGATATCGCATCGGAATTCCGCTATCGCGAGCCACCGCTTTCGTCCAAGGGCTGGGCCGTCTTCGTCAGCCAGTCTGGGGAAACCGCAGACACGCTTGCAGCGCTCCGCTACGCTCGCGACAAGGTCGGCAAGATCGTTTCCGTCATCAACGTGCCGACCTCCTCCATCGCGCGCGAAAGCGACCTTGTCTTGCCCATCCATGCAGGGGTTGAAGTGGGCGTGGCCTCGACCAAGGCCTTCACCTGCCAGTTGATCGTGCTGGCATTGCTTGCAGTCAAGGCGGGGCTTGACCGGGGACGGCTGGATGCGGCCGGGGTCGCGGCACATGTCGCGGATCTGAACGCCCTGCCCGGCCTGATGAACCACGCGCTTGGCCTTAGCCGACCGATAGCCGCGATTGCAGAGGATCTGGCCAAGACCCGCGACGTCCTTTTCCTTGGACGGGGACCGATGTATCCTCTTGCGCTGGAGGGTGCGCTTAAACTCAAGGAAATCAGCTATATCCATGCCGAAGGTTATGCATCAGGTGAACTGAAGCATGGACCCATCGCCCTGATCGACGAAGCGGTTCCGGTGATCGTCCTGGCCCCGCGCGATGCATTGTTCGACAAGACCGTGTCGAACATGCAGGAAGTCATGGCCCGCCATGGCAAGGTACTGCTGATCTCAGACGCGTCGGGCATCGCCGAAGCGGGCCAAGGGTGCTGGCGGACATTGACCCTGCCGGAGGTCGCCCCCCAGTTCGCGCCAATCCTCTATGCGGTGCCGGCGCAGCTTTTGGCGTATCACACCGCTGTCGCCAAGGGGACGGATGTGGACCAGCCGCGAAATCTGGCGAAATCCGTGACAGTTGAATAGCGCGCCCTATCTGACACGGGGTCCAGACCGGAGCCGGCGAAGATGCGATCATTTTCCACTCAGAACCGCCGATCCTTTCTTGTCGGCGCGGCGGGTTTCTTTCTGGCGGGCTGTGCCACCGCGCCACAGGACCCGGCCCCACCGACCATCCCGCTGACCCTGACCGAGGCTTTTGTCGGCCGCAGCACGGGCACAGGGGTTTTCCGGGTCTGGCTGACAGGCGATGAGCGTCGCTTTACCGCCCGTCTGAACGGGACCCTGTCCCAAGGGGGCAACCGTCTGACGGTGGTGGAGGATTTTGTCTATGACGACGGCGAGAAGAACCGACTGACCTGGGTCTTTGACCGGACCGGGATGGGCATCTGGACCGGCAAGCGCGAAGATACCGTGGGCCTGGCCCAGGTGGTCGAGGCAGGCGGAGTGATCCGGCTGACCTACACGGCCGACTTCGCGTCTCCCGCAGGGGTCACGCGGCTGGGCTTTGCCGATGTGATCTATCGCCGTCTGGACGGGGTGATCGTAAACGACGCCCTGGTGACCCGGCTTGGCGTCCCGGTTGGCGCTGTGCAATTCGTCATCCGGGCGCGCTAGGACCGGTGGCAACGGCGTCTTGGCGCGGTTAGGGTGCGCTGAACCGCCACGAGGCTCCGATGACCGATCCCCTTGACGACCTGCAGGCCCTTGCCGATCCGACGCGCGCCGCTGAGATGGCCGCCTATCACAAGGTCTCGCGCCCTTACCTCGGGGTTTCCGTCCCAGATGTCGAAGCGCTGACGGACCGCTGGCGTGCCGAACGCACGGTCGCAGAGCGGGTGGACCTTGCGGCGGCCCTTTGGGACACCAACATCCACGAGGCGCGGGTGGCAGCGGCCAAACTGCTGACCCAGGCGCGCCTTCGCCCCGATGAGGAGGCCTGGGCGCTGATCTGCACCTGGGTCCCGCAGTTCGATGCCTGGGCCATTGCCGACCATGCCTGCAACGCGGGCGCGCGACGGCTGCTGGCTGACCCGCAGCGCCTTGATGCGCTGGAGGCGTGGCGCGGCGCGCCGAACATGTGGATGCGCCGTGCGGTGCTGGTGATGACCCTGCCCTGGACCAAGCAGAACCACCCCAAGCCCGACGAACTGGCGGTCCGCGACCGCGTGCTGGGCTGGGCTGCCGACATGGCCGATGACCGCGACTGGTTCATCCAGAAGGCAATCGCATGGTGGGTGCGCGATCTGTCAAAGCATGATCCGGAACGCGCGCAGGCGTTTCTGGACGCTCATGGCGCGCGGCTGAAGCCCTTTGCCCGCAAGGAAGCGGCCAAGTATCTCGCGCCATAGACCTCAGGGGTTTTGCTCTGGAGGCGGGTACCGGAATCGAACCGGTCTACTCGGATTTGCAATCCGGTGCATAGCCTGCCTGCCCACCCGCCTCAGAGCATCGGTTCATTAGGGCCAAGGTCCCGGCCCGTCAAGCAGATGATGCCTGACGCGCCGGACCAAATGCTTCAGCCGGTCACTTCGGACAGCATGACGATGCGCTTTTCCGCCACCGATTTCAACGCGGCTTCGGCCAGCGCCAGCGCCATCAGCCCGTCCTCGCCCGATGGCTCGGCCTTGGCTCCGCCTTGAACTGCCGCAATAAAGGACGCGATTTCAGCAGCATACGCTTCGGTATAGCGGGTCATGAAGAAATCGTGCAGCGGCGGGCGGGTATAGCCCGCGCTGGTCGCGACCTCGATGGAAACGGGGCGCTGGTTTTCCGCCACGGCCGCCCCCTTGGAGCCATGCACTTCGATCCGCTGGTCATAGCCGTAGGTGGCGCGGCGCGAATTGGAGATGACGGCCATCTTGCCGGTGGCGGTCCGCAGCATCACCTGCACGCTGTCGCTGTCGCCCGCCTTGCCGATGGCCTTGTCGACCAGCACCGACGCCATGGCGCTGACCTCGGTCACCTCTTCGCCCAAAAGGTACCGCGCCATGTCGAAATCATGGATGGTCATGTCGCGGAAGATCCCGCCCGAGCGGGTGATGTAGTCGATCGGCGGCGCGCCGGGGTCGCGGCTGGTGATCGTGACCATCTCCACCGTGCCAAGCGTGCCCTTGTCGATTTCGGCCCGCACGGCCATGAAATGCGGATCGAACCGGCGGTTGAAGCCGACCATCAGCACGGCCTTGGTGTCGCGCACGACCCGAAGGCAGGATTTCACCCGCGCGAGGCTGAGGTCGATGGGCTTTTCGCAAAAGATTGCCTTGCCGGCCTTGGCAAAGGCCTCGATCAGATCGGCATGGGTGTCGGTGGGCGTGCAGATCACCACGGCGTCGATGTCGCTGGCGGCGAGGATCGCGTCGATGGTCCGCACCGCGCAGCCATATTGATCGGCAATCGCCTGCGCCGCCGGGGCCATGGCATCGGCCACTGCCACGAGAGTGGCGTTCGGATCGCTGCTGATGGCCCGCGCGTGCACCTTGCCGATGCGCCCAGCGCCCAACAGCCCAAATCTGACAGTCATCTTGCTCCTTGCTCCGGGCGGGGCCCAGTGATGTCGGGGTCTCGTCATCCTCGCCGTTGCGACAGCGGGTACCTGGAGCTGCACATAACGCAGCCTCGCCAGTATTGGAACAGATATTCCATTTTCAGCGGCGATCGGCGCCCAGGCGATCATCGCGCCTTTGGCGGGCGATTACACGCTTCGGCGAACGCCGGTTCGCTTGCCCGCGCGTGCGGGTTGTTCATTGCGCGACAGATCAGCCAGGATCGGACAGTCGGGCCGCGCATCGCCATGACAGGTATCGGCCAGCGTTTGCAGCGTCGCGACCATGTCCTGCATCTCGGCGATCTTGCGGTGCAGTTCATCGATCCGCTGGGTTGCCAGACCCTTGACGTCCGCACTGTGCCGCGAGGTGTCACGCCACAGCGCCAACAGATCGCCGATCTGGTCGACGGGAAAGCCAAGATCGCGCGCGCGCCGCACAAAGCGCAGCATCTGCACCTCGCGGTCGCTATAGACGCGGTAGCCCGACTCCGACCGCCTGATCGCCGGGATCAACCCGATTTCTTCGTAATAGCGGATCATCTTGGCCGACACGCCACTGGCGGCAGCCGCCTCTCCGATGTTCATGACACGCCTCCTTGGACGGGAATGTTGCGTTTCGACAGGCGCAGCGCATTGGCCAGCACAAACAGGCTCGACAGTGCCATGGCCCCTGCGGCAAGCGCCGGTGACAGCAAGATGCCGTAACCGGGGTAAAGGATGCCCGCTGCGACCGGGATCAGCGCGGCATTATAGGCAAAGGCCCAGAACAGGTTCTGCTTGATGTTGGCCATGGTCGCCTGTGACAGGCGGATCGCGGCTGGGATCAGGGCCGGGCTGCTGGACATCAGGACGATGTCGGCCGCCTCGATGGCGACGTCGGTCCCGGAGCCTACCGCGATGCCGATATCGGCGGCGGCCAGTGCCGGTGCGTCATTGATCCCGTCTCCGACAAAGGCGAGCGTGCCATGGGCCGCTCCCAGCGCCGCGACCACATCCCGCTTGGCCCCCGGCATCACCTCTGCCCGCACATCATCGATGCCAAGATCGCGCGCGACGGCCTCTGCGGAGGCACGCGCATCGCCCGAGATCATGGCGACCCGCAACCCCCGCGCCTTGAGGGCCGCGATGGCCGCCGCCGCCCCGGGACGGACCCTGTCGGCAACCGCCACGACCGCTACCAGATGGCCGTCGATGGCCACATGCAGCACCGTCTTGCCCGCAGAGGACAGCGCCGCTGCGTCCGGACCAAGCGGCGCAAGATCAATGCCCTGATCGCCGAGAAACCGGGGGGAGCCGATCTGGACGCTTTGGTCACCCACCTGCCCCGTAATGCCCAGACCAGCGATGGCCGTCACGGCCGTTGCAGCGGGGATCACCACTCCTTCTGCCTTGGCGCCATCGACCAAAGCGCGCGCCACGGGATGTTCCGACCGCGCCTCGACCGCCGCCACCGCAGCCAGCACGGATGCACGAGCCCGACCGCGGGCAAGTGCGATATCCGTCAGCTGGGGATGTCCAATGGTCAGCGTGCCGGTCTTGTCGAACGCCACCACCTTGACCTCTGCCAGCCGCTGCAACGCGTCGCCCCGGCGGAACAGGATGCCCATTTCCGCGCCCCGCCCGGTGCCTGCAAGGATCGAGGTCGGCGTCGCCAGCCCCATGGCGCAGGGGCAGGCGATGATCAGGACCGAAACGGCATTGACGAGCGCAAAGGACAAGGCGGGGTCCGGCCCGAAGATCATCCAGACGATCCCGGTCGCCACGGCCATGGCCAGAACGGCTGGCACGAACCACAGCGTGACACGGTCCACCAGGGCCTGGATCGGCAGTTTGGAGCCTTGGGCATCCTCCACCATGCGGATGATCTGCGCCAGCACGGAAGCAGCACCCGTCGCCGTGACCTGCATTGTCAGCGCGCCGGTCTGGTTGACGGTCCCGCCGACAAGCGATGTCCCGGGGGCGGCCTCGACCGGCACCGGCTCTCCGGTGATCATGGCGGCGTCGATCCAGCTAGTGCCTTCGGTCACGGTGCCATCGGCCGGGATCCGTTCACCGGGCAGGATGTCGACAACGTCGCCGGGGCGAAGGTCGGCAATCGGAAGGATGATCGCCTCGGCCCCCCGCCGCACCCGCGCGGTCGCGGGTTGCAGCCCGACCAGCGCCGCGATGGCGCCTGCGGCGCGGCCCTTGGCGCGTGCCTCGAGATAGCGACCGATCAGGATCAAGGTCACGATCACCGCCGCCGGTTCGAAATAGACATTGGCCATGCCGGCGGGCATCACCTGCGGCACGAATACGACGACGACCGAAACCGCATAGGCCGCCAGCGTGCCCAGCGCCACAAGGCTGTTCATGTCGGGCCGGGCCTTCAGCAAGGCAGGAATCCCGGTCGTGTAGAACCGCCGCCCCGGACCCAGCAGCACCAGGGTTGTGAGCACGAACTGGATCAGATGGCTTGCACCCATGCCGATGGTGCCATGGATCGCCTCGTGAACCCATGGGATCAGGTGGCTGCCCATTTCCAGGGCGACCACGGGCAGGGTCAGCAGCGCCGCGATGATCAGGTCCCGCCCGAGCGCCGATCTGTGCGCAGCCTTGTGCTCCCGCGCGGCGGTGTCGCGTACCGTGCCGGCATCCTGGGCTTGGTAGCCCGCAACGCCAACTGCCTTGATCAACGTCGCGGGATCCGCGAAACCCCTGACCTGCGCGCGTTCGGTGACAAGGTTCACCGTCGCCCCGGTGACGCCCGGGACAGCGCGCAAAGCCGCCTCAAGCCGCGCCACGCAAGACGCGCAGGTCATCCCCGTGATCGCAAGATCGGTGACCCCTTCCGGCACCTTGAAGCCGACCGCCTCGACCGCTGCGACAAGGCCCGCACGCGACACGAAAGCGCCCAGCGTGATCCCGGCGCGTTCCGTCGCAAGGTTCACGGATGCCGACGCCACCCCCGGAACGGCCATCAGCGCACGTTCCACGCGCCCGACGCAGGACGCACAGTGCATCCCCTCGATCGGCAGATGGACCTCCGCGTTGGAGCCGTGCATTTCGTGCAGAGAGTTCAGGGCATTCATCTGGGGCGTCACCATTCCGGCAGCGAACATTTTCGCCGCGTCAGCCCTTCAGATAGGGCTTCCCATGGTGGGAAGGTCAAGCCCCTGCCCCGGTATTTTTTTGCTGGCGTGCGTTGGTCGTCGCGTGGGCCGGGGGACCCGTCTTGCCGACGGCAAAAACGAATCGAATGCGGCAGAAATCTGAACTTATCTGGTCGCGAAACCGCATCGTTTTCGATTTCAGCAACTATCATGTTTGCTAATGCACCATTAGCAACTACAAATAATCGCTCCCTGTCTAAAAAGACACGTCTTTTAATGCAGCTTTGCAGACCCCGCGAGACGTGAGACTTTTGTCCTCGTGATGGTAGTAAGTGCCGCGGTGTACCCGCGATGTTGGTAACGAGAAGTGACGAGTTTGATCATGATTACGGGTGCCGGTGTGATGTGTGAACCAAATTGCAGGCCGGATTTTCCGGCCCTACGACAACCCGATGACACGCGGTGTTTCGCGGCGCACCAGAAGATCAGTGACAGATTGGCATTGTTTTCGGCGTTTTCCCAAAAGGGAAAGCCAACCGTTCCATATGTCGAGCTAAGCATCCTGCTTGGCGTTCTGGCACTGGTCTTCGGCTAGCGCGCAGGCGGATCGTCCGCATCCAGACCGACGTCCCGCAGCACGATCCGCGAGACCGCCAGCCTGCGGCGCCGCATGAGCCAGGCCACCCCCAGCAGATCCACAATGCCAACCAGCGCGCGGCGCGTATTGTTGTAGTTTGACCGGCCCGCATGACGTTCGGCATGGGTCACATCCACCACCATGACCCGCAATCCTTCGCGTTTGACCATCGCCGGCATGAACCGGTGCAGGTGGTCGAAATAGGCAAGCTCCAGATAAACCGCGCGGGGAAACGCCTTCATCCCGCACCCACTGTCGCGCACCCCGTCATGCAACAGCGCATTGCGGATGCCATTGGCAAGGCGCGAGCCGGCACGCTTGGACCAGGTATCCTGCCGCTGCAGCCGCTGCCCCTGCACCAGCCCCAACAAGGGGTCCCCATCCGGAGCAAGAAACGGCGCCACCAGGCGCGGCAGGTTCGAGGCCGGGTTCTGCCCGTCGGCGTCCAGTGTCGCGATGATGCGCCCGCGCGCGGCCTTGACCCCGCTGCGCAGGGCCGCCGATTGTCCGCAAGATGCGTCATGCCGGATCAGGCAAAGTCCGGGGATGGTTTCGGCCAGGATACGCATCGTGGCCTCGGTCCCGTCGCTGGACCCGTCATCGACGACGATGATCTCATGGGAAATCCCCGCCAGCGCCTGGGTGATGTCCCGCAAGACCAAGGGCAGGTTGGCCGCTTCGTCCTTGGCGGGCAGGACGACAGAGACATCGGGGGCAGTCGCGGACATCAAGGCTGGACCTTTTCGACGCGGTAAAGCCGGTATGGCCTGCCTTGAAAATCACGCGCAACAAGCAAGGTCAAACCCTGTTCCACCAGATCCTGCCTTGCGACGATGATACCGCCCGGATGGGTCGCCATCCACGCCGCGCGGTCCTCGTCCGAATTGAGGACGGTGACGGGTCCGGTCAGGCGGCCGGCAAAGGCGAATTGTCCGGCATATCCGGTGTCGGTTGTGGCAAGGCCAGATCGTTGGCCATCAGCCAATAGTGTGGCGATCGGCTGGGGATCATACCCGGCCTGCATCAGATTGTGCAGCGCCAGATGCGTCGCAAGGACCGTCACCGGGGCCGCAAGCGCCAAGACCAGTAAAGGCCGGTCAAGGCGCAGGACCACGCCCATGAACGCTGCGACCACGACCAGTGTCAGGACCAGCTGCCAGACGGGGGTCGGGGTGTCATTGGCACTGGCATCGGGCACAAGGCCCAGAAAGATCACGACCGCCAAAGCGGCGACGGCCAGCGCCGGAGCGACCAGGACGGCCTTGCGCGCCCATGAGGCCCGCGACACCACCATGCCGGACAACAAAAGCGCAACTGCGGGCAGTTCGGGCATGAGGTAATGCGTCTGCTTGCCGCTGATCAGGCTGAAGCCAACAAAAGCCCCCGCCGCCCATACCAGCACCAGCCTCGTGGATTGGTCCGCGATCAGGCGGCGCGGGGCCAGGGCAGCCAAAGCCGCGCGGCTCCACCCCCAGGGCCAGGCAAAGACCGGCAACAGGGCGGCAAAGAACCAGAACGGGCGGGCATGGTCGAACGAGGCGACCATCCGCCCCGCGCTTTGGCGCCACAGAACGTCGGCGCGATACTCCGCCCCGCCCAGAACCAGCGCCGGGCCAAGCCACAATCCCACCAGCGCCAGCGCGACCAGGATGGCAAGCGCAATGCCCCGATACCAGCTCCAATGGTCGATGCGGGTCCCGCGCTCCGCCCAAAGCGGATACAAGACCGCGACGGGCAGCACATGCACCAGGATGACCGGCCCCTTGGCAAAGACCCCCAATGCCAGGGCCACGCCCAGACCAAGGACCGGCGTCAGCCCCGGCGCGCGGTGCAACGCCACCAGCGCCAGCATCGCCCCCAGCGTTGCCGTGGTCAGCATCGTGTCGAACATCGTGGCCGAGCCATAGATCACGAAAACCGCGCTGCTGGCCAACATCAGGGCTGCAAGCCCTGCGCGATCGGGGGTCTCGGGCCACAGCCTGCGGGCAAGCAGGGCCGTCAGGCCGACACTTGCAACACCGAATGCGGGGGCGACCAGCCGCGCGCCGAGCTCGCTGACCCCGATCGCGGACCAGACCACATTCATCAACCAGAACAGCAGCGGCGGCTTGTGGGTGTAAAGCTCGCCGTTCACATGCGGCACAAGCCGCGATCCGCCCTGCCACATCTCCCAGGCGACGGTCAGGTACCGCGTCTCGTCAACCGGCAGCAGGGGGCGCAACAGAACCAGGACCAGCACGGTGACGGCAAATAGCGCCAATGCCAGCCACTGCGTGACCCGTCCCGAGGGTGGATTCATAGATCGACGTCCGGCGTCGCCCCCGCGCGGTCGGATTTGCGCTTGCTGCGGATCAGGAACAGGTTGCGCGTATAGACCAGCAATCCGAAGGCCTGACCGGTGATGAAGACCGGGTCCTGCTGGTAGATCGCATAGATCAAAAGCGTGATCCCGCCGCTGATCGACAACCACCAGAAGGCCGTCGGCAGCACGCTTTCGCGCTTGGCCTCGCTGACCAGCCACTGGACGAGGAACCGTCCCGAAAACAGCGCCTGGCCCAGAAAGCCCACGCCAAGCCAGATTGCATGCTGCGTCATCTCGACTGCCTTTTTGCCCCTCGCGGCGGCCACCCGCCCGGTCTTGCCGGATTTTGGGTTGGCGCGCGATCGTTGCCGTAGCACCCGGTCTTTTGGTCGCGACCGGCGCAGAGAGGTCTATACTCCCAGTTTTTTGCCGATGCCATGGGCTCGGTGGAACGACATGCGACGCCATGGGTCTTTGTCATTGCCAAACGCGATGTTCTATTTATGTTCTCATCATGCTGCCCGATCCCGCCACCCTGCCCCCGCTTGTTGCTGCCCGCGTCCACGAGGCGACGGGCGCCGGCGCCGTGGCCTTTGCGCTGATGCAGGCCGCGGTCCGGACCGGCCCCGTCGCCTGGATCGCCGCTGCGCATGGGGCGGAGGGGCTGCTTCCGGCAGGCATCGCGCGCATCCTGTCGCCCGCGCGGCTGATGCTGGTCCGTGCGCCTTCCGAGACGGACCTTCTGTGGTCGGTGGAGGAGGTGCTGCGCTCCGGCGCGGTCGGCATGGTCATCGCGGCCCCGTCCAAACCCCTGTCGCTGACCGCAGGACGCCGTCTGCAACTGGCGGCCGAGGCGGGGCGGACCCTGGGCCTTTTGATCGTGCGCGAGGGGGCGGGCAGCAATGCCGTCGAGACGCGCTGGCACTGTTCGCCGATCTGGGACGAACGAATCTCGACTCTGCAGGAGTGGTCGCTTATCAGGAACAAAAAAGGAACACTTGGAACATGGACCATCCATTGGCATGACCCGTCGCGTTCTGTCCGTGTGGTTTCCAAGACTGGCGAGCGAG